>JAFGGD010000025.1 GCA_016930695.1 Candidatus Eisenbacteria bacterium | reverse complement strand
TCTTCCAAGCAACAGCCCGCAAGAGAACCCGTCGTATATGCACCAGGATCGCGAACAGGATTCGCTTTCCTACGGGCGGAAGGGCCGAAGGCCTTCAGGCTCGAAAAGCCCTTTTTGCGGGTGTCGGTGGCTCACCCGGGAGAGAATCGGCGCCAGTGCCCAAAATCGCCCGGTTCGCCTTTCTATGCGGAAGGCGAACTGGGGGGGCGTGACTGGCGGCGGATCGTTCGCGATGCGGATCCAGTGCGGCGCTACCCTGAATCGGGTTTCCCAGGTTATTTCCAATACCTTTCAGAGAACATCGGAGAATAGGCCCACGAATCCATCTCGTATGCCGCCTCGAACTCCCGGAAGGTCGCCAGATCGTAGCTGAGAAGTGACGTCATGATGCAAATGATCGCAGGCACGTTCTCACGATAGCTACCGGAGAAGTCTAGTCCACAATCCGGATCGGCACCGGCCGTCCTTTCAAACAGCTCACTGACCACATAGATCTGGTTCTTGTCGCGTGATAGGAGGGCCGCCAAGACCGGACTTCTTGCGTCAGCAACGGGCGCACGGGTTTCCACTGCTGGCTGGTGCGAGCACGACAGAAGGGTCAGCGCCACAACAAGTGCCGATATCATACGCATAATCGCACAATCCTCGCGTTCTTGCTCAACGGCCTTGCCGTGAAGCACCGCGCCTACCTCTTTATTGAAGTAACGGAGTCCCTGGGTGCATCCTGATGAACCGGTTTGTCAGGCACCTCCTCAGGTTTCTCACCGAGTGGGTGGATCGGGTACGTCCCGCGCAGATATGCGTACTCCTCGCTACCAGCCACCTCTAGTACCAGCAATTGAATGCGAGGGTATTCCTGCGCGAGGTTCAGGAGAAAACACTCGACCGTGACGGGCAGAATCGTGTCCAGCGAATATCCACCAAAGTAGAGCCTCTTCTCACCCGGTGGCCGAACCGCCGCAGAAACGTCCAAGACTGCCCGCAGCGTATCGCCGAACAAGCCCGGGAAGACCATGTTCTTTGGAGGCCCCGGGTGCGGAACGAGTGTTACCGTCAGCCCCGCCAGGTTGGCCGCATTCCGATTGGCGAATCCTTCGGTCGTCGATATGCAGTTCTCCTCGACCGTGCGCTTCACCGTCCACCCCGGCCCCGCCCACATGTCACCGAGGCAGACGAATGTGATGGGTCGTGGTGTCACTCCCTCGTCACCTGCAACGACAGGTTGATGAACCACGTACGATCCTTCGGTAGCTGCCAAAACCGTCGAAGCTATCGCGCACGCAACAGCCAGGGAATAGGTGATTCTCCTCACTTCACGATTCTCCCCTACGTGTCCAACGCTGCGGGTCAGCCGCAACGCCTAAAAGAACCCCTCCCACGAGACATCGAAGTGTCAGGATCCCGGGATTCGGGTAACGGCGGTCGCTGGTGCGGCGACGCTATGACTCCGTCCGGAATCCCTCACGACGCTCATACACGAATCCGATTATGAGCCCCCATAGAGCCTTATTTACGGGCTCAATGAACTCGACGATATCCCGAGCAAACTCCTGCGCCTTCTCTCCGCCCATGATTGTAGGAAGCCAACCGGCGGAAGCAGCGTCGGCGAAATAGAATCGTGACTCGGCCATGTTCTGCCCACGCGAAACAAAGGCTCGCCGCCGGTCCCGCTCAACGGAAGCAAAATGGAATTTGCCCCCACGGCCTATCGCCCCCGGGTCGTAATGAAATACGACCTTGTTGCGAACTACTGCAAGAGCCCTGCCAAGGCGCCCGTCGTTTTCCTGTCCCGAGGCAACAGAAGAGAGTGTCGCCCAGTCTAATCGCACCTTCTTCGGCAGTCTCATGACAACCGCCTGGAAGACGGGATGTTCTGTGGATTGACGGTGGTTGCGGACAAGCTTCATGAGTTCGTGCAGCATTCCCACGATGAGACGATAAAGATGGTGGTTGATGCCGTGGAACGCCCCGTATTGCTTCGTATAGGGCACAAGCTCCGTCGGTTTCGGTTCATTGAGAGCCAAGTGAAGCTCAAGTAGGTCTCTGAGGTCATTGTATGCGAGAGCGAGAGCTAGGACGAAATCACAGACGGCCTGTGGGACCTCGTCGTCTCCCCTGAAGACTACGGGGTCGAATGACTCCAAGTCGGCCATCGCGGAAAGGTGCGATTCCATCCTTACTGTTCCACCTTATCGCCCAACTGGTAATCGGCTTACCCCGGACAACGGTATCCACGTCACCCCGGCAGTATATCAGATCGGGTCATGCGGGCATTTGACATGTGATCCTGACGGTCACGCCTCGGCGCTGCCGAGCCCCCCCTCCCCCCCGTTTATATGTAACATAAAGGACGTTATGATTCACGATCACGATGATAAGCCTTCGATCCGCATTGTCGAAATAGAAAATATACAAATGCAGCCTATGCCGGATTCGGTCGGGTGGTCCGTGCCGCGTGCCGCCCCGCGATCCCGAGCCTTCCCCGGTTCCCGTTGCCTCTAATCACCGGAAAATACTAAGATTAGATTGTGGAATCACGCCGGAGCGGGCCGGTTGAAGGGGTGGTGCTGCCCGTGGACGAAAGGGTCGATACTCGGTAGAACCGGACCGCCGCGCCGGCACGGAGGGGATATGAACGAAGACGGACGGATCACGGGGCGGGCGCTGGGGTTTCTCTTCGGTGTCTTTCTCGGTCTCCTCATCGGCGCATGGACGATATGGACGAACTACCTCCCCTTCCCCGGAGGCGCGGCGATCGCCGTGATCCTCACCGCCCTGGTCGCCTACGCCGTCCCATTCGGCGCGCTCGGGCTGATCGCGCCGCTCTTCCCCTTCCTCCGGAGCGGCGGCGCGCGGCTCGCCCTTTCCGTCTCGCTCGCCGCCCTCGTCTTCTCCGGCCTCGAGATGAACCGCCGCCTCGCCGGCGGGGCGCTCGCCCCGAAGAGCCTCGCCGTGGACGGGGCGCTCTTCCTCGGCGCGTTCCTTCTCTTTCTGATTCTACGCCGGCTCTTTCCCCGGCGGATCGGCCGCCGCCTATCGGGGGCCGCGGCCGTCGTCGTCGCCGCGCTCCTCGTCCTCTGCTCGGTACGCACCCCTCCGATGCCGGCCCCCACCGGCGCTTCCCCCGGCCCGATCGATCCGCGCCCCGTGGTCTTTCTGGGCATCGACGGGATGGAGTGGCGGATCATGAATCCGCTCCTCGAGGCGGGCCGCCTCCCCAACTTCGAGAGGATCATCCGCGAGGGGACGACGGGGAAGCTGGAGACGCTGGTCCCGACCAACTCGCCGCTCATCTGGACCACGCTCGTTACGGGGAAGGAGCCGATGCGCCACGGAATCAACCATTTCACCGTTTGGGACGCCCCGTTCCTTCCCGTGCGAAGCATCAGCTTCCCCGCCTGGTCCGGCATCGAGCATCTCGCGCGCCTCTTCCCGCAAAGGCCGATCTCCGCGCGCGAGCGCCGCGTCAACACCCTCTGGGACATCTGCGGCGAGACGTCGCTCCCGTGCGGTTTCGTCAGCTGGTGGGCGAGCTACCCCGTGGTCCCCGTCGAGTCTTTTCAGTTGTCGAGCCGCTTCCTCTTCGATCTGGGCCTCTACAAGAAGAGCGGTTGGGATTATCTGCGCGAAGCGAGCGGCGACCTGTACCCGCCCGAGGCGAGGGAGGATCTGATCGCCCGTTTCCGCCTCCCCGAGACGGTCGGCGCGCCGGACCTGAAACGCTTCTGGTGCTCGGGATCGTGCGATGAAGAGGGGGCGGCGCGCGCGCTGGAGGCGTTTCGCTCTCTGGACGGCTGGACGCGTCCCCCCTTCGGCGCCACCGCGCCGCGCGAATCGGAGGCGTTCCGTCTCGGCGGATTCCTCCTCCCCTATCTGGACGACTGTTCCCGCCACGCCCAGGGACTCTACCTTTGGGAGCGCTACGGCCCGACCCTCTTCGGCCTTTACATCCGCGGGATCGACGACACGGAGCATTTCTTCTGGCATTACATGGAGCCGGACAGCTTCCCCGGATACACGATCGACCAGGAGGCGATCGGGCGTTACGCCGAGTTGATCCCCGACTACTACGTCTTCACCGATTCGCTCGTCGGCGAAGTGCTGAACCGGATCGGCGACGACGCGGTGCTGCTCATCGCTTCCGATCACGGCCACCGCCCATCGGGGCGGCTCCCCTGGTCCGGATCCCACTCCTTCGACCCGCCTCCGCCGGGGGTGTTCATGGCGCGCGGCGCCGGCATCCGGACGGGAGAGACGATTCGGGGCGCCTCGGTTTATGACGTGACCCCCACCGTGCTCGACCTTCTCGGCCTCCCCGCCGGCGAGGACATGCCGGGCCGGGTTCTCACGGAGCTGTTTTCCGCCGAGCGCCGCCCCCCACTCGAGAGGATCCCCTCATGGGACCGGATCTTCCGGGGATGGGAGAGGACCGTGGCCGTCGACGAGGCGGCCGCCGCCTCCGCGTCCCAGGCGGAGATGGAGCGGCTAAAAGCCCTCGGTTACGTAAAATAGGACGACCTATCTCTCTTTCCCGACCGGAGTGTCGTACCGGTCCGGCCGACCGCGGAAAAATAGGGGAAATGTCCGAGGGAACCCGCTTTCGTCTATTTTTTCAATTGTTTGCAATACAATGGGTTAAAAAGATCTTCCGTTGACAACGGGGGAAAAAACTGCTATGATCTTAATCTCGATCAAGTATGCAAACGCCGATCGCGAGAGAGGGATATACGCATGTCCTCCCGGAAGGGGAAATCCGCCTCTTTGCGCACCATAGCTCCTTTTGTTCCGCTGCTTCTCGCGGCGGCGCTCGCATGCGATGACTCGGCGGGTCCCCAAGGAGAAACCGGCGATCTGCGGGTCGCGTCTTCTCCGACCGGCGCGGCGGTCACCGTCAACGGCGTGCGCACCGGCATGAAGACGCCGGCCGTCATCGACAAGATTCCCGCGGGGGAGTTCGTGGTCCGGGTGCGGCTGGACGGATACGTCGCCGATCCGGAGTCGCTGATCGTGATGGTGGGCGGCGAGTCGACGGCCACGGCGTCCTTCACGCTTCAGGAACCGGTCGACGAGCCGGACGTGCAGAGGATCGTCTTGATCGAGCATTTCACCAGCGCCAGCTGCACGGGCTGTCCGGCCGCGCACGCGGCGATCGGAGCGTTGGTGGAAGAATTAGGATACGAGAAGGTGATCACGGTGTCGGACCATATGAACTGGCCCATCCCCTATCAGGATCCCTTTTTCTTGGCGAACCCGGCGCAGCTCACGGAGCGGCTCGGGCTGTTCGGCGTCCGGAGCCTCCCCTATTCGTGGGTGGACGGCGCCGCATTGGGGAATCCGGACAATCTGTACGAGACGATGCTCGCCGCGGTGGAGGAAGCGTTGCAGGTGGAGCCTTCGTTCGACCTGCGCGATCTGGTCGCCGCGGTGGACGGTGATTCGTTCGTGGTGACGGGGACGGTGGAGAAACTGGCCGAAACCGTCGAAGGAGACGAAGCGTTGGTCGTGATGGTGATCGAGACGGACATCGATTTTAACGCGATGAACGGGGTCGATCACTTCGACGACGTGGTCCGTTGGTTCCTCCCCGGAGCGGATGGGGAGGCGCTCGTCCTGACGGTGGGAGAGTCCCGAGACTTCCGTTACGCCGTCTTCATCTCCGAGGCTTGGGAGGGGGAGAATTTGCAAGCGGTCGCCTGCGTGGAGTCCCATTCGACCCGCAAGGTGTATCAGACCGTTCACACTCGTTAAGACACCCACCGCTCCCCCCCAGGAGGGTAGAGGTAAATCATGAAGCGCGCAGCCCTGATCCTGCTCGCGGCCCTGGTGCCCGTTCTCGCCCAGGCCGTGGACTTCGATTTCACCTGTTCCGACAATATAAAGTGGGGCGCCCTGAACAACACGTTTCAGGCGAAGTGCTATCTGACGAACAATGAAGCGACCGTCCAGCTGTTCTACGTCGAGAAGACGGAGGAGCTTCCCTCCTTCATGTGGTCGGCGCCGCTCTGCGTCGACGGCGACTGCCTTGCGCCGAACGTGATGGCAGACACGCTCTCGCTGGACCCCAGCGAGGTTACGGAGGTGGGGATCTATTTCAACGCCTTCATCGATCAGGGAGGCGCGGTGGTCGCCCTGCGCGTCGAGCCGCTCGGCGTCCCCGCCGAAGCGGCGGCCGAGACCCTCGCGGCGATCACCAACGGCGTGAACGTGCTTCTCATCGACGACGACGGCGCGCAGGCGACGGAGAGCTACTACATCGACGCGCTCCCGGCGGGGACCACCTATGGGCGCTGGATTCGCTCCGTCGAGGCGCCCACCGCGGCGGTGCTCGGCGCGATCCGCAAGGTGATCTGGTTCACCGGCGGCGAATCCCCGACTCTGAATTCGACGGACCGCACCATCCTGAGCACCTACTTCGGCACCGTGAACCGCAAGCTGTTCCTCTGCGGGCAGGACATCGCGTACGACCTTTGCGATCCTTCCAGCCCGAACTATTCCACATCGGCCTGCGACTTTTTAGAGGACGTGCTGCGCGCCTCCTATGAGGCGGACGACGCCGGAACGACGGACGTGACCGGCGACGGCACCGACCCGATCGGCCAAGACCTTTCCTTCTCCATCGCCGGCGGGGCGGGCAACCAGAGCAGCCCCGACGGGATCTCACCCGCGGGAATCGGGAACGCCTGCTTCACCTATGACGGCGCCTCGCTCGACGGCGGCGTGCATTGGAACGACGGCACGAAACGCGGCGTCTATCTTTCCTTCGGCCTGGAAGGAATTTCATCGCTCACCACCCGGCAGACCATCATGCAGCGCGTCTTCAACTACTGGTCCGCCACGGTGGACGTGGAATCCGGCGATCCCGGCGCGCCGGCGCGCACCGCGCTTTTCGAGAACCGGCCGAACCCCTTCAACCCGGCCACGACCCTCGCCTTCTCGGTGGAGCGCGAGGGGCGGGCGCTCGTCAGGATCCACGACGCCGCGGGGCGGGTGGTGCGCACCCTCCTCGACCGGTCCGTGCCGGCCGGGCCCGCGACGGTGGTTTGGGACGGGAACGACGATTCGGGCGCTCCCGCGGCGAGCGGCGTCTACTTCGCCCGGCTGACCGCCGGCAAGGCGTCGGAGACCCGTAAGATCACGCTGATCCGTTAGCCCGGATCGCTCGCGAAGTCCCGTCGCGGGCCGATGCCGCGCCGGGGAATTCTCGCGCAATCCGAGCCGGGGAAAAGGTACAATCCGATAAAAATCACCCCCCGTCCCTCCGCGGAAGGAGTCTTTCATTCATGAGACGCGTTCCCATGCACGCTTCCTTGGTTTACTGCGCCCTGCTCGCCGTCTGCGCCGTCACCGCGGCCGCGGGGACGCCCCAGCCGGCCGGGATCTCCCTCGGGGGCGCCGCACCGGACTTCAAGCTGAAGAATCTCTCCGGCGAAGAGGTCGCCCTCTCGCAAAAGCTGGCCGGCGGGCCGGTGTTGATCGACTTCTGGGCCACCTGGTGTAAGCCCTGTCTCCGCGCGCTTCCGGGAACGGAGGAGCTGCACAAGAAATACGCGGACCGCGGGCTCACGGTGCTCACCGTAAACGTCGACTCCCCTCGCTCCTCCGCCAAGGTTCGTTCCTACGTGAAGAGCAAGGGTTACTCCTTCGAAGTTCTTCTCGACGCGAACAGCGAGATGATGCGCCTCTATCATTTCAAGAGCATTCCCCAGGTGTTCCTCGTGGACGCCGACGGAACCATCGCCTATTCACATCTCGGTTACGCGCCCGGAAACGAGCGGCGGCTCGCCGAGGAGATCGAAAAACTCCTGGACGCCGGCGCCGGAGAAGAATCCGGGGCGGACGAAACCGATCAATCCTGACCAGCGGAGGAGTGCCGTGCGGAGGATCGTCTTTCCTCTTCTGATTCTGCTCGCCCACGGTTCGATCGTCGCCGCGTCCGATCCGGAGCCGGTGATCGTTCACGGAATGAACCAGGTCGAATACTCGGTGAACAGCGACGCCGAGCGTGATTCCTTGATTCCAAAAGAGATTTTCGAGGACTGGCTCGAGCTGGACCTCCGGTTCGACATGGTCCGCATCGGCTTCCGTTACGAGGCGTTCCAGCCCCACGAGCTGGCGGCGGATTCGGTGCGGGAGGGATTCGTCCACCGTTTCGCCGAAATCGATTTCGGCCGCGGCGGCGTCCGGGCGGGGACCTTCTACGGCATCTTCGGGCGGGGCCTTCTCTTTCGCTCCTACGAGGACCGCAACGTCCGCATCGACAACGACATGGACGGGATCTGGCTCCACGGGAACGTCGGACCCCTGGCGGCGAAGGCGTTCAGCGGCCGCATGCGCGAGGTGGAGACGGACGAGAGGAGCGACGTGCTCCGGGGCGTCGATCTGGAGGCCGACCTCCCGGCCGGATTCACCGCCGGCGGGAGCTACCTCCTCCAGTCGTCGCGCAACCCGAACGTGAACGAGTACGTGCCGCCGCCCGAGCCGGCTCACGCCGAGGCTTACAGCGGCCGGGCCGGCTATACCCACCGGCTCGGGGACCTTTACTACGAGGGGGGGCGGATCAATCGACTCTACGTCTCTCCCCTGGACAGCCGGATTCGCGCCCTGGACTACGACGACGTCCGCGGGACGGGGCACTACGCGGCGGCGAGCGTCTACCCCCTCGATGGATTGGCACTCACCGGCGAGTACAAGCGCTACGAGCGGTTCCGCTTTCAACCTCAAGGATCGTCCGGCACGGACTACAACAACCCGCCGGCGCTGGTTCGGGAGACCGCCTACACCCTCATGACCCGCCATCCGCACGAGATGAACGCGGACGACGAAGAAGGTTTTCAGATCGAGGCGATCTATACGCCCGTCTGGAGCACCACCCTCACCCTGAACCGCGCGGAGACGGACGACCTGAGCGGCGGGCCGCTCTTCCACGAGTGGTACGGCGAGTGGCGGCAGGAGATCGGGGAACAGTGGATCGTGGCGCTCGCCTACGATCACATCGAACAGGAGGCCGGCGGGGGAGAGGCCGACGAATACCGGACGCCGGCGCTGGAGGTGGAGTATTTTCCCGGCGGCGAGTGGAGCCTGCGCGGCGAGTACCAGTTCCAGGAGTCGGATACGCGGAGCGGGATCACTCGAGATCACTTCGCCCTCCTGGAGTACCACCCCAACATGGAGTTCGCCTTCTCCGTCGTCGGCGAGCACGCCCAGTTCCTCGACCCCGTCGCGGACGGGGCGGAACTCCGGAGGGACGACTATTTCTACGCCCAGGTGGATTGGACTCTCTCGATGAACCATCGCTTCTCCGTGATGGCGGGGAAGAGGCGCGAGGGATACATCTGCGTCGGCGGCGTCTGCCGCAAGGAGCCGGAGTTCCAGGGCGTGGAGATGAAGCTGATTTCCAACTTCTAGTTGAACAATGAGTTGCGAGAGGCGCCGGCCATTCGTCGGCGCCTTTTTTTATGCGCTTTTTTTGCGCGGATCCGGCCGAATCCAAGGGGGCTCCGCCACCCATCCGGAGGTCTTCCGGAGGCTTTCTGCCGCTCCTCCTCAGGCGACACGCCCCCTCATCGCCGCATGCTCTCCGCGAGACGTTCCGGTGACGTCTCTCCGTCATTCTCTTCTTTGGAGGAGGGGACGGCGCAACAACCGTTCGTTCGCCGGACCTCCTTTCGGGACCATCGCCGCGTGGTTGTGGGAGACAGCGGGGATGGAGGGACGACCCGGAGGGCTCCGGAAGCGGTCGCCGGCCGGCTCGCGCCCTACCGTCTCTCGAGGTCGGGACGGCGCCGCGCGGCCGTGGAAGGAGAGAGCGAGGCGGACGGGATTCGGATCCCGCGGGCGTTCGCGCCGGACGCCGGTTGTGAAGTTTCGTCGAGGAAGAGTGGCCCTGGCGAAGCTTGCCGGCGTCACGCGGGACCGGATCACCCTCCCGGGGCGGGCCGGATCTTCGATTCGACCCGTCCCGCGCTTTTTTCCCGGGCCGGCATCTCGCGGAAGCGGCGCGGCGGCGCTTGAGCCGTTCGGGAACGAGAGTATAGTAAGGGGGTGGTCGCGCAATCACCAACCGAGCCCGGGAGGTCACCGTGAAGGGAGCCGCCATCCGTCTCGCCCCCGCCGTCGCCGTCCTTCTCCTCTCGGCCGCGTCTCTTCGCGCCGGGGGCGTCGTCAATGATCCGGATCCGTGGGAGGAGCGTTTCTTCTCCGTCATCTTGAGCGAGGAGGAGCGGGGCGATTATCTGCGCCTCGACGGAAACCGCCGCGACGAGTGGCGGCGCGTCTTTTGGGCCGAACGGGATCCGACCCCCACCACGGAGATGAACGAGTTGGAACTGGAGCACCAGCGGCGCGTGGTGCGGGCGATCGGTGATTTTCGGGACGACGAAGACCGTTTCGTCTGGGACGACCGGGCGCGCGCGGCGATCCGTTTCGATTTTCCCGATCGAAAAGACGACTTCCCGGACCGGGACGGCGCGCGCCGGGAGATCTGGCGCTACGGCGACATGCTTCTCTGGTTCGAGGATGTCGACGAGAGCGGCGCGTATGTTCAGTTGCTCGTTCCGGGCGGCGACGGGGACGAGCCGGCGCTCGTCTCGCCCCGGACGGGAGCGGTCCCGGATTCCCGCGAGAGGTTGGAGCGCGCCTTCGACCGTCTCGAGATCGATCGGGACCGGGGGGGGGCGGACGCCGCGCGCGGCGCCGAACGGTGGCGGAACGCGCCGGTGCGATACGAATTCGATCCGAAGGAGGGGGACGGGATCGAGTTCATCGTCGAGCCGCGAGCGGCGGCGGGCGTAGGAGGCGGCGACCTTCTCGTCTCTCTCTTCGTGCCCGAAGGGGCGCTCTCCTTGGAGGGGCGGGGGGAGCATAGACACGCCCGGATCGAAATGCGACTCGCCGCCTGGGACGAGGGCTATCATCTGAGCGCCTCGAAGGAGGAGACCCGCGTTCTCCGCGACCCGGCCCTGGATGGGCGCGCCGGTTTTCTCGTCGCCGACTCTCTCGTCGTTCCGCCCGGCCCCTGCCGCGTGGCGGTGCGCCTCGCCGACCGGCTCTCCGGCAACGCGTCGTCCCGCACGGTCTCCTTCGATGTCCCCGATTTCTCCGGCGAGGAGGTCCGCATCGGCGGTCCGATCCTCGCGACGGCGATCCGCCGCCTCTCCGGCGGGGACGGGACGATCCTTCGGCGAGGAAACCGGATCGAGCCGCGCCCGGGCGGTGTCTTCCGCGCGGACGAGAAGGCTTACGTGTACTTCGAGATCTACAACCTGGGGATCGGCAGGGACGAACGGTGCCATTTCAAGATCGTCTACCGGTTGGAAGGGGAACCGGGCGGCGAATACTCGTGCAAGCTCGGCGGAGACGAGGGGGGGAAGCTCCGGAGCGGCGAAGAGAAACGCTCCCGCGTGATGAGCCGGGAAACCGTCGCCGAGAGGCGGGTCTCGCTGGATCTCTCTTCGCTTCCGGCGGGGCGGTACACGCTCTTCGTGAGGGTCGACGACGAGACGACCGGCGGGAGCGCCGCAATCGAAGCCCCCTTCCGGGTCGAGGTGCCCTGAGCAAACCGCAGCCCCGTTCCGGCGACGATCCTCTCCGGGCTTCGGGGGTATTACTCCATGAGGGTGCTTGCCCTCCAGGAGGACCTGTCATGCGCCGCGCGCTTCTCGTGATTCTCGTTCTTCTCACCGCCCTCGCCGCCGGGACTTCCCGCGCGATCGCCGGTGAGAAAACACGGCCCGACCCGTCGGAGGACCGTTTCTTCTCGGTCATCCTGAGCGAGGGGCAGCGCCTGGAGTATGAAAACCTCCCGGCGGAACAGAGGGAGGCTTGGCGGGTTCGGTTCTGGGCGGAGAGGGACCCGACGCCGACGACGGACGAGAACCAACGCCTCGAAGAGCACGAGAAGCGGGTCCGCGGCGCCATCCTCCAGTTTCATGACAAGAATGGCGAGTTCGTGTTCGACGATCGCGTCCGCGCCTGGATCCGTTTCGGCCAGCCGAAGAACCGGGAGAGCATGCCGGGCGAGGTGGTGGTGCACGAGGGGATGCGCCCTCCCCGCGAGTTCTGGCTCTACGACGACATGATCCTCTGGTTCGAGGACCGCTGGCTGAACGGCAACTTCATCGAGGGGCTTTCGACCAATGTCTCCAGCATCGCCTCCCGCGACCAGTATCTACGGGAGGACACGGGCTGGTCCGTGGACGAGCAGCTCGAGTTCGAGGAGAGCTTCAATCGTTTTCTCGAGGTGAACGATATCGACGTCGATCCGGTCCTGGCGCAGCGGATGACCGACGACGGCAAGCGCAACTTCGAGTCGCTCCCCGAGATCAACGATTACGACTACGGCGGAGCGGAGGAGTTCCGCTTTCTTTTTGATTTGAACTTTCTGGCCGGTTCCGGCGAAAGAACGGACCTGCTGATCGGCTTCCTGATCCCTCTGGACAAGTTCGACCGCGAGGTGGAGGAGGGTCGGGAGGCGGCGCGGATTCAGCGGCGGGCGTCGATTTCCGACGCGGACTACCGATTGGTGGATCGCAGGGTGGAGAACCTGGTGCACCGTTTCGATCCGATCGAGGGAGGGGGCGGATGGGTCGTGACCAGCGATTCTTTCACCGTCGATCCCGGCGTCTATCACCTGGCGCTCCGGGTGATCGATCTTCGCTCCAAGAACCACGGCATCCTCAAAACGGAAGTGACGGCGCCCGATTTCGGCGGAGGAGAGGCGCGGCTCAGCGACCTGGTTTTCGCCGCCGCGGTCACCCGGGACGAGCGGGGTGAGGGGGCGTTTCTCCGCCGCGGCTTCCGGATCGTGCCCCGCCCGATCCGCGTCTACGCGCCCGGCGAGGACGTGAACGTCTACTTCGAGCTCTACAACCTGACGCTCGGGCCGGGTGGGCGGGGGGTCTATGAGATCACCTACACGCTCTACGGCAGCGCGGTTCGGCGTTTCTCCAGCCTTCTGCAGGGGAGCGACGAAGGGATGCTGGAGCAGGGGGTGAGCCAGACTTTCGAGTCGTTCGCCGACGATCGGACGGTGAGCCGCCACATCTCCCTGGACACGAACTCGCTCCCGCCGGACCGTTACACGTTGATCGTGGACGTGACGGACAAGGGGAGCGGCTCGGCGGACCGGAAAACCGCCCAATTCGTGGTCCAGCGGTAGGGCGCGTTCCGAGCTTTTCCCCCGCCCCGCCTCCCTTCGGGGCACGGTCCGGATGCTTCCGCATCCTCCCTCTTCTCGCTCGCCGACCCACCTTCGCCCGCCCCGACAAGATCGATGGCCCTTTTTCTAACCTCGACGGAGGCGTGCTCCGGTGGGTGCCCGGCGAGTCGAGACGGCCCCGAGAGGGAGGTGAGGCGAGGGGAAAGCGTTTCGTGATGTTCGATGCCCCGCCGGTACCGGATTTTCTTTTCACGAACGAAGTGAGTGAAGAGGTGTTTGGTACCGAAGATATTCCCGCGCGCCGGCTAGTCCGCCGTCGGCTCCGGGAGGAAGGGGGGAAGGGGGGCGTCCAGCATGACGGAGACGACGCGGAGGAGTTCCGCTTCGAGGAGGTTGACGCGGTGGTCGGCGAAGGCGGTGTGCGCCGCCGCTTCGATCAGCTTCTCCTTCACCGGGAAAGAGGCGCCGGCGAGGCGGTCCAACGCGCGGCCGAGTTCGGCGAGGTCCGTCGGACGGTCCGGCGAGAAGGGGAGCGAAGTCCGCCGCGGGTCGACGAGTTTCTCCGACCCCGCCCGAAAGGCGGCTTTCGCCCCCTCCGGATCGCCCGGGTAACCGCTCGACGCAAGGGCGCCGAGAAGAACCGCCGCCTCCTTGAGAAGCGGGTCGATGGAACGCTCGCCCCGTCCGGCCCGCGTCTCGCGCGCCGCGCCGCGCAACCGCCGCTCGAGAAGCTTCCGCAGGCAGAACTCGAAGACCGTGGTCTCCTCGTCCGCCGCGATGAGCGCGTCCACGCAACCGACCGCGCGGCTCAGTTTTTCCAGGGGGAGATCGCGGAGCGCCGGGAGGGCGATGTCCGCCAGGGGAAGGCGGGAGCGCGGATCGAGTTCGCGAAGCCGGGCGGCGAGGCGATCCGTCTCGGCGGCGCCCCCCTCGCCGAGGAGCGGCCCCAGCTCGGCGAGCTGCCGGCGCCGCGCCCCCTCATCCGGAGAGAGAAGGAGCGCGACGATCACCCGGAGCGCTCCCTCGGGGGCGCGCACCGCCTCGCGGACCGGCTCGGGGATCCTGTCGAGGAGCGCCGCGCCGAGGGCGATGTGCTCCGCCGTCGGTTTTCCGATCGTGCCGATCACCGATGACGGCTCCACGCCCACGGTCGGGCTCTCGCGGAAGGAGCGAACCACCTCCTCCAGCCCGGGATAGGACGCGAGCGCTTCCTCCGCCTGCCCATCGAGGACCCGCGGGAAGCGTCCCTCGAAGCGCGGGTCGATCCTCTGAATTCTTTCCACGAGCGGCGGGTGGGTCGCGAAGAGATTCCCGAAGAAGAGAACGCGCCGCCCCTCGCCGAAGAGGAGGCGCGCGGCGTGCTCCGCCTTCGGGTTCTCGATTCGGGAGCCCGCCTTCCAGCCGCCGATCTTTTTGAGCGCGCCGGCGATCCCCTCCGGGTTCCGCGTGAACTGCACCGCCGACGAGTCGGCGAGGAACTCCCTCTGCCGGCAGATCGCCGCCTGGATCATCCGGCCGAGGATCGTTCCTATGGAGCCGACGAGGATCAGCACCAATCCGCCGACGGCGACGAGCGGGACGCCCCCTTTGTTCCGTCCGCCCGAGTGTCGACCCGGAAAGACCTGGATCAGGCCGCGGCCGACGGCGCCGATGGCGAGGATGCCGTGGAGGACGCCGGCGATCCGCAGGTTCATCCGCATGTCGCCGTTCAGGATGTGGCTGAACTCGTGGGCGACCACTCCCTGCAGCTCGTCCCGGCTGAGACGCCGGAGGGCGCCGCGCGTGAGCGTGACCGCCGCGTCCGCCGGCGAGTGTCCCGCCGCGAAGGCGTTGATCCCCTCCTCGCCGCCGAGCAGATAGATCTCCGGCGGCGGCAGGCCGGAGGCGATCGCCATCTCCTCCACCACGTTTCTCAGCGTGCGCGACGCCGTGTCGATCGGCGCCGCCGGGACCGGGTGCCCGCCGAGAAGGAGCGCCAGCGCGCCGCCGCTTCTGCCCAGCTCCCGCATCCGGACGAGGCTGACCGCCCCGATGAAGAGCACGGTGATCGCCGCGACCAGCACGAAGCAGCCGGGGTCCCACCAGGGGCGGATCTCGACGATGGTGCGGGGGTTGGTGAAGGCGACGCGGAGCATGATGCGGATCGCGAAATACACGCCGACGATGATGGAGACGACGGCGAGCCCGAAGAGCGCCAGCAGCCGGAACGTGGACCGGCGCGCCCTTTCCTGGTGGTCGAAGAAGTTCATGGTGTCCGCTCCCGCTCCCGCCGCGGCCGCGTCGCGTGCGCCCTACTTCCTCGAGAAGTCGACCTTGGGCGCCTCCCGCTGCTCCGGCGCGTCGATCGAATCGAGGAGGCGCGCCTCGTCGAAGCGGAAGGCGCCGGCCACCAGATTGTTCGGGAATGTTTCGCGCAGGATGTTGAAGGCCATCACCGCGTCGTTGAACGCTTGGCGCGAGAAGGCGATGCGGTTCTCCGTGGAGGTGAGTTCTTCCATCACACGGATCGTCGACTGGTCCGCCTTCAGCTCCGGGTAGCGCTCCATCACCACAAGGAGACGGCCGAGAGCGCCGCTCAGCATCCCCTCCGCTTGGGCGAGCCCCTGCATGGCGTCGGCGCCCCCCGGGCTTCCGGCGGCCTTGTCCGTCGCGCTCACCGCGGCGGCCCGCGCCCGGATCACCGCCTCGAGCGTTTCCCTCTCGTGGGCGAGATAGGCTTTGGCGGTCTCCACCAGGTTGGGGATCAAGTCGTGCCGGCGGCGGAGCTGCACGTCGATCTGCGCGAAGGCGTTTCGGAAGATGTTGCGGCTTTTCACCAGCCGGTTGTAGATGCCGATGATGAGGAACGCCAGGACGACGACGACGACGAGAAAAACGACGAGGCCCATGCGGACACCTCCGAGGTTGGCGGTTTCAGGGCGGCCGCGGTCCCGCGGCCGCGGGAACAGAATAGAGGTAGCCCAAGTCGCGGGGGCGGGTCAAGAATGATATGAAAGCCCGATCGGCTCCCGAAGACGGTCCCACCGGGAAAAGAGAGGCGGGAGACGTTGTTCACATCTCCCGCCCCGGTGAAGGATCCGAAGGGACTATCGAAGCAGAACGAGCCGCATGGTCTCCGTCTCGGCCGATGTTTGAATCCGCATCAGATAGATACCGGAGGAGACGTCCTTTCCTCTCTCATCTTTTCCGTTCCAGATCACGGAGTGTCTACCGGCGGATTCGTTTCCGTTCGACAAGGTTTTCACCCTTCTCCCGCTTACGGTGAAGATCTCCATCGTGACCGGCGAGCCCGACGGCAGCCCGTAGTGAATTGTGACGGTGGGATTGAAGGGATTCGGAGCGGTGTTGCAGTAGAAAGCCTTGGGAATGTCCGTTTCCGCATCCGCCGCCAGATTGGGAGCGCCGCGCATCACGCTGTTCAGCTCGAAGTTGCGGTCGGAGAGGACGATTTGCCGAAGCTGCGTTTGCTGAAGGGCGGATTCCGATCCCTGCAAGGCGACCTCCGCTAAAGTACCGCTCGGAGCGAGACCGACTTCTCCGAGTTGCGCTACCGTGATTCCTATGACGTGATCCGAAAGACGGACGACGTCGATCGGAAGATCGGCACGAATCATGTCGCCGGGTTGCCAGGACAACAATTCCGCCTTGGGATCGATGGAGAGTTCGATATAGGCGGAGCGGAGAGAACGACACGATTCGAGTTCGATCCGGAGCCGACCGTTCTCTGCGTCGACGACCAAATCGCCGGAGACGTCCAGATTTTCTCCGTCCTGGTGATTCACGATGCGGGGAGAAACGGCGTTCTTGGGATTTCCGGGACAGGTACACGTGACATGGGGTGAATACTTGAATGTGTCGAAATAGGTTACCGTTCCGGGAGTCTGTACGTGTTCGAAGTCGCCGCACCAACCGGTCCCCGCGCTGAGCAGCATTTGATACTTGAATGTGTCGAAATAGTCGACTGTTCCGTCTCCATTGATGTCGGGGCTGTTGATCAACACCGTGTCGGTGTCGTTGATCGCGCGTCCGCAAACGGTTGCGGTCGCAAAAATGTAACCGCAGCCGCCGATGGCGCTCACATCGATCCACGCGCGGCCGAGCGAGTCGGTGTCGGATGCCGGGTTGAGCGTGTCTCCCGCGCAGACATGAATCTGCGTATCAAAGGGATCGTACGAGAGCAGAATCCGTATGGAATCGGCCGGCACGCCGGCAATCGGGTCTCCCAGTTCCCCGTGAACGGTCACGGTCACTCGTATCGTATCTACTTTTATGCTGCCGGTGCCACCGCCCCCGGGGCAGACGAATACGCTGTCGTCATTGGATTGGGAAAGCCCGCCTGCGTGAGCGATTTCCACCGAGGACAAGTCGGGATCGCCGGTGTTAATTCCACGAACGTGGTAAAGGACATCCTGTCCCCCCGTGTATTCCAGTTCCCGCCAAAAGACGTGAACGTGGCCGTACCGATCGCAAACGATCCAATTCTCAAACGGATTGAATCCCGTTGTATCCGAGGAAGAGACTTCCACGACGTTGCTTCCATCGAAAGCTCCGCCGTAGTTCATCAGGTTGTACACGATGTTCTGGTCGGTCGATCCGGATAAATAGGAAGATCTCCAGATCATGTGAAGGTTGTCGTATTGATCGACTGCCATGCGAGACTGTTTGGCATTCGTCTTCGTCAAGTCGGAGTAGAAATCGATGGGAACGTTTGGATTCGTGCAAAGCTCCGGGACCCACTCGTCGGAGGCGAGCCCGGAGGAGTATGGATAGCTTAGAAAGCGGTGCTGCGGAGCCTTATAGGAAGGCAATATAGTAGAGTCCCCGGTGCTGTAGTCCTCACCGAATACTCGCCCGAACCAGGCGGAGTGAATGTTGGAATGCGAGTCCGAGATGATCTGCGGTTGGAGGTGTCTTAATGTTGTGAAAAGTCCCCCGGAACCGAGGCCGTCATCAGGCGTGGTGCCCGAGCCGACGGTGTCATCGCATATCACACAATAAAGAGTGTCGTTCTCGTAGTAGAATCCGCAACCTCCTTCCGAGCTGTCTCTCTGTCCGATTGTCTGGCTTAATAGCTCCTCAGAAGACCAGGTCCAGTCACTCGGATCTACATAAGGATCGATACTCGCGCTTTGATAAAAGATATGGTCCTCACCGAATAATGAAAAGGGCTGAGTGGAGTCGGTGTAGCTATAGCTGCAAGAAATGCAACAACCGGACCCCACAAAGCGATCATCGTCCCAGGCCATGTGGAGGACACTGTCGGAGGAAACGCAGATCCATGACGGACTCGCACCTCGACATTTGATTCCGAGAGAGTCACAGGCGACCGATTCCTTGACTGTTTGATTGCCGGTGACGCGAAAACCGGTGACGGGGGAGAAGGAACCGATGTTGAAATCGGCATCGAGACGCTCAATGAAAAGTTGACCTCCTGCGGCGCAAGTGCTGCAGCCGTCTATGTATAGCTTGGAATCCGTCGTAATATTGTCTTGGGAGGCCGAATCTCTGAGGTCGGACCAAAAAAGGATGATCCCCCCCATCGGGTCAATGGCGGGAGGGCCGAAGCCTGTGACCTTCGCCACACTCGTATCGCACAACGTAAGTGGATCTGAAGAAAGAGGCGGCTGCCAAATACCGGCTGCGGTTCTCCGGCGGTATAGGGGAAGTGTATGCCTTCGTGCTTGTACCATCGTGTCCGTTTCCATTGTGTCGATGTACCAATCCGATGCTCCCCAGCAAATGTGAAGATTGTAGCTGGAGTCCAGAGCGATCACGGGGAGGTCGTCGATTAAACCATTATCCGCCCAGAGGTCGGCCGTGTCGCACCAAACTCCCGCGCTGAAATCAAATCGGATATAACGGGCGTCGACGAGAGAATCCGCTCCGGTATGATAAACGAGGTGGATATCGTTCGCCGTATCGACAAGAGCCATTATGGTATAAGCCCTCCAGCCGCCAAGACCGGAAACGACCCACTCCGGCTCCTCGAATACGGGGAAATCTCCCGCGAGGGCGATGGGGGGGGTGAGTGCCAGCACGAGAAGTGCGAACGAAAGAAACGTTGCTCCCCTGAGCCCGAAGCCCTTTTTCATCGATAGCCTCCTTGGAAGATGTGGTGTGGATGGGGGCACATGCCCGTGCCGACTCGGAAATGGTGCAGAATGACGAAGACGCATAAACAACATACAACGATAGGTGTAAAATGGGTATGAGAAAGGTAATCGGAGAGAGAGTAAAATAATCAAATGTGATGTCAATAAAAATATATGGGGCACAGAATACAGTAAAAAGGAGATCCGAGAGTGTGATGGGGAACCGGCGCCTCCGCGCCGATCCTCCGTGGATTCGGTTCGGTGAGAGGAGGGACGGTCCGGCTTGCAGGGGGCGATGCAGAAATGGAAATGCCGGAGAAACCGGAAGGGAGTGTTCGGTTTGGCGGCGACGAGACACGGAGGCGTTTGTGTCCGGCGGGGATTACCGGAGAATTCGGATTGGTGGCCCGGAACGGCGTCGATCGGGCGGTTTCGTGCCGCGACACATGTAATTTACGGAATGTATATTGACGGAAAATAACATAGTGAAAATAGTGTAAACGGTGTGCATCTCGAAATGCATCCTCTTCCGTTTTTCCGGCTGTCTCGTTCCGCCAAGGAGGTGCGTTCATGCGCGTTGCGATCGTTGCTCTCGTGCTGCTTGTCATCGTTTCCTTTCCTCTGGCCCGCACGTGGCATGTCTCACCGGATGGAACGGGGGATGCGCCCACCATTCAGGCGGGAGTCGATTCGACGGCTCCCGGCGATACGATCCTGTTGGATGACGGCACCTTTATCGGAGATGGGAACCGGGAGATCCAGATCACGCAGACGGTGGTTCTCCGCTCCGAAAACGGTCCGGATTACACGACGCTCTATCTCGATGATCATCAGGGAGTGCATGTCACCGCGGCCGATGTCGTGGTCGAGGGGATCACATTCGAGGAAGGAGCTCCTGTGCATGTATTCGGAGGCGGGATTTATGTGCAGGGTCCCCGCATATCGGTCAGGAACTGCCGGTTCCAATACTGCTCCGGGGCGGGGAGCGGTATCTTGTTTTACTCGGGGGCGACGGGAGCGTGCGAGGTATTGAATTGCGCATTCCTGGAGAACAGCGGGGTGGACATTTGGGACTGGTCGGTCATGATCTATAATTATCCGGACTATGTCTTGTTCGACGGCTGCCTGTTCGCGAATAACGTCGGTTGTTCTCTGTGTTCCGACAGGTATGTATCGATCATCGTGCGGAACAGCACTTTCAACGGTAATCAGGGACTCGCCGGAGAGGGATCTGCGATCACTTGCGGCGGTCCGACGGAGATCGAGAACTGCATCATCGCTTATTCAACAGGAACGTCGTTGCCACCAATCTATAGCGGTCTTTCCTCTCCCGACCTGAGTATCCGATGCACGGACATCTTCGGGAATACCGCTGCCGGGCAAAGCGCCGATTGGGTCTGGGACGCCGATCCCTTCGATGGGATCGACGGAAATCTCTGCATGGATCCGCTTTTCTGCGGCGCGGCGTCCGGCGATTTCTCCCTTTACGGCAACTCCCCTTGCCTGCCGGAAAACCACCCGGACGGCCCGGGCTGCGGCGTGATCGGAGCGTACGGTGAAGGGTGCCCGGGATCGACACATACCGAGCAGACCAGCTGGGGCTCGTTGAAGTCTTTGTTCCGATAGGAAAAGGCGCAAGCGAGCCGGCCATAGAATGCCGGCCTTACAATCACGGATCGGCCCGGGCGCGACCCCTTCTCAGGGCTTCGCCGCCTTCCCCCAACTATCCTTCAGTGAAACGGTCCGGTTGAAGACGAGGCGGTCCGGCTTGGAGTCGGCCGCGTCGACGCAGAAGTAGCCGTGCCGGAGGAACTGGAAGCGCGCTCCCGGTTCGGCGGAGGCGAGTCCCGGCTCCACCTTGCAGCCGGTGAGCGTCTCGAGGGAATCCGGATTCAGGTTGACCGTGAAGTCCGCCCCCTCGGGCGCGTCCTCGGGGATCTCGTTCGGGTCGGGCGAGAGGAAGAGGTGGTCGTAGAGGCGGACATCCGCGTCCGCGGTGTGCGCCGCCGAGACCCAGTGCAGAGTGCCCCGCACCTTGCGGCCGTCCGGTGACTGGCCGCCCCGGCTCTCCGGATCGTACGAGCAGCGCAGCTCGACGACCTCGCCGGTCGCATCGTCCTTCACGACCTCTTTGCAGGTGATGAAATAGGCGTGCTTGAGGCGCACCTCTTTGCCCGGCGCGAGGCGGAACCACTTCTTGGGCGGATCCTCGAGAAAATCGTCCCGTTCGATCCAGATCTCCCGCGAGAAGGGGATGGTGCGCGAGCCGGCGCTTTCGTCCTCCGGGTTGTTGACCGCCTCGATCTCCTCGATCTTCCCCTCGGGATAATTTTCGATCACCACTTTCAGGGGGCGAAGGACCGCCATCACACGGTTCGCGCGGAGGTTCAGCTCTTCGCGGAGGGTGTGTTCCAAGAGGGCGATGTCGACGACGCTCTTCCTCTTGGCGAGACCGACGCGCGCGCAGAAGGCGCGGATCGACTCGGGCGTGTAGCCGCGGCGGCGGATCCCGGAGAGGGTGGGCATCCGCGGGTCGTCCCAGCCGCTCACCAGGCCGTCGCGCACCAGGCGGAGGAGTTTCCTTTTGGAGAGGACCATGTAGTTCAGGTTGAGGCGGGCGAACTCGATCTGCTGCGGGTGATGGACGCCGAGATGGTCCAGGCACCAGTCGTAGAGGGGGCGGTGCTCCTCGAACTCCAGAGTGCAGAGGGAGTGGGTGATCCCCTCGATGGAGTCGGACTGTCCGTGCGCCCAGTCGTAGGTCGGATAGATGCACCACGCGTCGCCGGTCCGGTGGTGCGTCGCGCGGACGATCCGGTAGAGGATCGGGTCGCGCATGTTCATGTTGCCGTGCGCCATGTCGATCTTGGCGCGGAGCGTCTTCGCGCCGTCCGGGAACTCGCCGGCGCGCATCCGCCGGAAGAGGTCGAGGTTCTCCTCGGGGGAGCGGTCGCGATAGGGGCTCGGGCGGCCCGGCTCGGTGAGTGTGCCGCGGTGCTCCCGGATCTCCTCCGCCGTCAGGTCGCAGACGAAGGCGTCCCCCTGGTGGATCAGCTTTTCCGCCCACGCGTAGAGCTGTTCGAAATAATCCGACGCGAAGTAGAGGCGGTCCTCCCAGTCGAAGCCGAGCCAGCGGATGTCCTCCTGGATGGAGCGGACGTACGCCTCTTCCTCCTTACTCGGGTTGGTGTCGTCCAAGCGGATATTGCAAAATCCGCCGAACTCCCGGGCGATCTCGAAGTTGAGGGAGATCGCCTTGGCGTGGCCGATGTGGAGGTAGCCGTTCGGCTCCGGCGGGAAACGGGTGTGGACGCGGTCGCGCTTCCCGGCGCGGAGGTCCTCCCGGATGATCTCGCGGATGAAATCGACCGGCTTGTCGTTGTCGGCGGCGGGGCCGCCGGCGGATTCGGGTTCCCGTTCCGGCTTCTCCATGGTCGTCCTCTTTGCTCGGCTCAGGCGTTCGGGATCGTCGACGAAAGGAGAATGCTAGCCCTTCGGGGCGGCTTTGTCCACAACGGGGAGGGGAGGGCGGGCGCCCGGCCTCGATGTCCGGGCCGGGCGCGCCGCGTGGATCGCGATTACAGATATTTCTCGGCGTAACGCTCGTGGACGAAGTCGATATCCTTGTCGCCGCGCCCGCTCAGATTGACCAGGATCGACTTCAGCGGGTTCTCCTTCGCCCAGCGGGTCGCGTAGGCGACGGCGTGGGCGCTCTCCAGCGCGGGGATGATCCCCTCGGTCCGGCTGAGCAGGTAGAACGCGTCGATCGCGTCGTCGTCGGTGCACGTCTCGTAGCGGACACGCTCCTCGTCCTTCAGGAAGCAGTGCTCAGGCCCCACGCCGGGATAGTCGAGCCCGCTCGCGATGGAGTAGACCGGCGCGGGGTTCCCGTCGTCGTCCTGGAGGAGGTAACACTTGAAGCCGTGGATGATCCCCTCTCTCCCGTAGGTGAGCGTGGCGGCGTGGTCGCCCGGCTTGAAGGAGCGGCCCGCCGGCTCCACGCCGATGATGGCGCAGTCGTCGTCCAGGAACGCGGAGAAGAGGCCGATGGCGTTGCTTCCGCCGCCCACGCAGGCGCAGACGGCGTCCGGCGTCTCGCCGGTCATCTCGTGGAACTGCTCCCGCGCCTCGATGCCGACGATCCTCTGGAACTCGCGCACCATCATCGGGAAGGGGTGGGGGCCGACGACGGAGCCGATGCAGTAGAGCGCCGTCTCCGGATCTTTCAGGTACGCCTCGAAGGCGGAGTCCACCGCTTCCTTGAGGGTGCCGAGGCCGTGGCTCACCGGGACCACCTTGGCGCCGAGGATCTGCATGCGGATGAAGTTGGGCTTCTCCTTCTCGATGTCCACGACGCCCATGTGGATCTCCGCTTCGAGACCGAAGTAGGCGGCGGCGGTGGCGACCGCCACGCCGTGCTGCCCGGCGCCGGTCTCGGCGATCAGTTTCTTTTTACCCATGAAGCGTGCGAGGAGCCCCTCGCCCATGCAGTGGTTCAGCTTGTGCGCGCCGGTGTGGTTGAGATCCTCCCGCTTGAGGTAGATCCGGCCGCCGCCGAAGCGGTCCGAGAGGCGCTCGGCGAAATAGATCGGCGTCGGGCGCCCCTGGTAGTGGCTCCGGATCGCCCGCAGTTCCGAGATGAACCGCGTCGACTTGCTGATCCGCCAGTAGGCGTCGGTGATCTGTTGAAACTGATCGATCAACTGCGGCGGCAGATACGCGCCTCCCCACGGACCGAAACAACCTTCCTTGTTCGGGTGACGCTTGAAGTAATTTCGTGTGTCCACTTGTTCCTCCGGGTAAGAACCGGCGCCGCGCGGGCGCCGGTCGGTTGCTCTCCTACGGTTTCCCAAGAGATCGACAGAAGGGGGGCGGAGCTTGACGGCGCGGGAAAGTGTTGGAAGGGAACGAGATGGGGCGGTGTCCACCCCCTACAATTCCGTCTGCTCTCTAAGGTGGACACACAGGGCGCCTCTCCCGCGTTCCGGTTACGGCTTCCAGTATGAGCGGCGGGGCGGACCCGGGGCTTCCGGATTCTCGCTAAAACGGAAACGCGTTGGAATTATGAGGGTTGTGGATCCCGTGCCGGACGAGAGGCGCGGTGGGGCGAAGCACCTGTTCCACGAAGTCGGGGGACCATCCCCCCGCGACGATTCGAGAGGATTCGGCGGGACGGCCGACGTCCGGGGTGGAGCGGCCGCCGGGAAATAACGGTGATTCCCGGCCGATTCTCTCACCCCAGCGCCACATCCAGGATCATCATCACGGTAAAGCCCGCCATGGTCGTTATGGTGACGAGATCGATGTTCGCTTCTTTTCTTTGAGATTCCGGGATCAGCTCTTCCACCACGACGAAAATCATCGCTCCGGCGGCGAAACAGAGGGCGTAGGGCAAAACGTTTTGCATATACAGCACAAACGCCGCGCCGCACAGTCCGGCGATCGGTTCCACCAGACCGGATGCCTGCCCCATGATGAAACTCTTGGTCCGGCTGATTCCTTCTCTTCGCAGCGGCAAAGAGACGGCCGCTCCTTCCGGGAAATTCTGGAGGCCGATTCCGATCGCGAGCGCGATGGCGCCGCCGATCGTGGCGGAAGAAAGACCGGCGGCCACCGCCCCGAAGGCGACCCCGACCGCGAGCCCTTCGGGGATGTTATGAAGTGTGATCGCCAGCACCAGCAGAGTGCTTCTCTGCCAGGACGTCTTGATTCCCTCGCGCTCTTTTGTGTCGAGGCCCAAATGAAGATGCGGCAGCAGGCGATCGGTCAGTCTCATGAAGAGCCCGCCGCCCATGAATCCGATCGCGGCGGTCAGCCAAGAAATATGACCGAGCTGTTCCGCCATCTCAATGCCCGGCGCGAGCAGCGACCAAAAACTCGCGGCGATCATCACGCCGGCGGCGAAGCCGAGCATGGAGTCCATGAGTTTGGGGTTGACCGTTTTCGTGAAGAAAACGAGCGATGCGCCCAGCGCGGTTACGCCGTACGTAAAGAGCGTGGCGATAAGAGCCTGCGTAATCGGATCGAATTGTTGAATGAAGTCGATCATGTCTTTTTCCCGCGTGAAGGAACGTTTCCTTCCCGAACGGAAAAACGCGCGCGGGAAGCGGACCGCTCGCGGCGCGACCGTCCTCCGGGAAAGAGACGGAGCGCGACGGCTTCCGCGGCGGGCCGTCCGGCGGCCGAAACGTCCGCGTCGCGACGAACCGCGAGAAACCCGCGGCCGCGTGCCCCGCGTTTGCTTCCGTGCCGGTTAAATGCTTGTCTTGGGCTTATTCTTCTTCTCTCTCTTCGCCTGTCGTTTTTCCTTCGGGTTCAGCTTGGCCTTCTTCTGTTGTTCTCTTTTACCCTTGTCCTTTTTCCCCGAATCTCCCACGACCGTTCCTCCTTGATCTTCCCGCGCCCGACAATCCCGATCAGTGAGCGGTGAGCGACGGCGAATCCGCCGCACCCGGTGGTTATACCACGATGTGCGGCGAGGGATCCATCTTCCCGTTTCACCTTTCCCGTGGCGTCCCTTTCGCCCCTGCCCGCCGGTGGATGAACGTGCGGATCAGGCGCGCAATTCGCCGTCGCCCGCGCCCGGCCTGTCAGGCGGTCTCCAACCGATTCGCCCATTTCCCGCGAAGGGCTTTCGTGCTCATCAGCGCGAAGCACGCCAGGCTCAGCAGGCAAATGAGATACACGGGAACGATGCTGCTGGTCTCGACTACCGTTCCGCCGGCGGAGCCATCGGGAGCGGTGGGTGGAACGGTGCCGGTGAAGCCGTGGAACCGATAAATCGAAACGCCCAGAGCAACTATGTCCAGGGCGAGGGCGACGAGGGCGCCGGTCCAACTCCAGCGCCTTCGCGTGAAGAGGCCGAGCCCGGCGACGATCTTGAGAATGGGCGCGAGAAGCTGACCCGCGAGCAGGATCGCGGCTCCGGTACCCGCGAAACCGGCAGCATGGCGAAACGCTTCCCCCATGTT
Source organism: Candidatus Eisenbacteria bacterium (assembly GCA_016930695.1). Taxonomy (NCBI): domain Bacteria; phylum Candidatus Eiseniibacteriota; species Candidatus Eiseniibacteriota bacterium. Next base: position 8,600 of record JAFGGD010000025.1, on the reverse strand, counting down.
CATGTAGGAAGATCCCAGGCCCACCAGGATCCAAGCGCCCGTTCCAATGAGAATCACCGCTATGATCCGGATCATTGACGACTCCTTCATGTGAGTTGTTCCCGGAATTTTCGCGAAGTGAACTTGATCGTTGAACGGATGTGTGGTGAGGGGGTGCCGACCGACATTCCGGAACGAAAGGTGGACATCGTTTCCTCCGGGGTCCCGCAAACGAGTCTCGGGAATCATGAGGGCCGAAGGCCATGATGTCAAAAGGATTAAGTCGAGAAACTCTTCCGAAAACGGATACGTCCCCGGCCTTTCCCGCAGAGAATCCGGGTTCGAAGGGGACGGGACCTGTTTCGCCGTTTTCAGTAAATCAGGAAAAGAGAAGAACGACTTTTCCTCTTTGTCGTCAAACCTGTCGGTTTCATGGAAGGGAAGAGATCGCGGGCGCAATGGGACGGGTGAGGCATGATATAATGTAAGCAACAAATTCGACATCATCGCTCGATCTCACCGGGAGGGTCGTATGCTTCGACGCCGTTCCTCATCCTTCCTCCTCATCGTGTTCCTTCTGTTCGTTGTCGTCGGAGAAGCGGCGCCGGACGCATCTTCTCTTCCTTCGATCGAGAAAAGAGAATCCGGTGCCGAAAACGCGCGCGTGATCGCGCCGGGCCGCGAGAGCGCGACGCGCCACGCGATGCCCGCGCCGGGCCTCATGGAAGGAGCGCGCCGCTCGCGGCTCACCTTCGGCTCCGCCGCGGGCAAGGACGCGCGCTATCCCGCGTTCGAGGACGTGGACATGCTCGCCGCCGGCGCGGAGAGCGCCCGCGACGCCGGCCCCGTCGATCCGGCCACGCGCGAGCGCCTCGCCGCGCTTACGCGTCTCACCGATCGCGACGGAGCGGCCTCCGCGCCCGACAAGCTCTCCCGCGGCGGGCGCGATCTCCCCTGGACGACGGACCGCCTCCTCGCCGACGCGACCCACATGGACGACGCCTACGTGTCGATCGCGGCGAGCCCGATCAGCGGCAACCTCTACGCCGTCTTCGAGGCGACCGACCTGGGCGGTACCGACCGGGACATCCACATCGCCCGGAGCACCGACGGCGGCCTCAACTGGAGCGTTTGGGAGATGCCCTCCTTCAGCCAGGACGAGTATCACCCCGAGCTGGCGATCGACACCCAGGGTTATCTCTTCGTCGCATGGATCCGCGAAGACGGCTACATCCTCCGCTCCCGCACCGAGAACCCGGACGACCCGACGCTCTGGTCGTGGGTGAAGGGATTGAACGTCGGCGAGACCTGCGCCACCACCGCCATCGACGCCGCCTGGGGCGGCTCCAACGCGCGCGTCTTCATCGCCGCCGCCTGGTACACCATCAACTACGACCTCTACGCCTACGAGTGGACCCTCATCTGGATGTACAGCGACGACGGCGGCGAGACGGTCGAATTCGACTACTTCCTTCCCGACGGCTACAACGACTACTGGCCGGACGTGGCGATCAAAAACCGCGATGTCTGGTTCATCAACGCCGAGCAGGACTACTACACCGGCGAGGTCGAGATCCTCGTCGCGGCCGACCAGATGGACGGCGGCTTCATTAACCCGATGAGCCTCTCCGACTGGACGATCAACGACTGCCGCTTCCCCGCGATCACCAACGCCGGCGACGACGTCTTCATGGTCTTCCAGCACGACTACGACGACTTTCAGGGAACCGCCGACGGCGACGTGGTCTACTGCGTCTCCTGGGACGGCCTCGCCAACGTCTACGGCCCCTACGACATGGTGGCGGACGAGTACGAGAGCGTCGGCCCGGCGATCTACGCCAAGGACGGCGTGGTCGGCTGCCTCTGGTTCGACGCGCCTCCCGGCGGCGACGAGTTCTACATCGTCGCGCGCCAGGCCGGAGGCGACGGCCACCCGGACCTGTGGGGCCAGATCGAACAAGCCTCCGAACACCCCTACGCCGACCCAGTCTTCCACAACGCTTATGGCGTAAAGGATGACGCCCTTCTCCGCGCCGCCTGGATCGACCGCCGCGACTACCCGACCCAGGGGCTCAACGTGTACACCTGCGAGCGCCCCACCGAGGCGAACCTCGCCCCCTTCGTTCCCGACGGATGGGAAGCGCCGCTCGTCGCCAACTGGATCCCCGGCGAGAAGACGAACGGCCCCCTCGCCGCGGGCGACACCAACTTCGTAAGCTTCGCCTTTATCAACAACGGTCTCACCGACATCACCGCCGACTTCCGCGTGCGCCTCCTCCTGGACGGCGACGAGGAAGCCGCCTGGGTCCTCTCCGGCGGGCTCCCGATCACCACCTACGTCGCCGTCGAGGATCATCCGGTCTTCCTGGGCGCCGGCCCGCACGCGATCGGTTTCGAGCTGGACGTCCTCGCCGAGGTGGACGAGAGCGACGAGACGGACAACGTATTCGCCGACACGTTCACCACCGTGACCGGCGCGCCGTCGCTCCGCTTCCATCCCGATGCGGTGACGGTCTTTTTGGACGAGCCGGCGCCGGCGCGCGACGAGGCGCTCCGCATCGCCGCCGAAGCGCCCGTCGAACGGATCACTTACATGCAAACGATCGACCCGCGCCTCGATGCGGCGCTCGGCAAGGCGGCGGCGCGGGAGCGTCTCCCCGTGATGATCGTCCCCGCCGAGAGGGTCGACGCGCAGGCGCTCGGAGCGCTTCTCCGCGGCGCGTCCCCCGACGACCGCCGCGACGCGGTCCGCGCCGCGCTGCACGACGAATCGCGCGCGACCCGCGCCCTCCTCGCGCCCTCTTGGGACCGCTCCGTCCGGGAAGGGCACATGTCCGAGCCGCGCGAACGATGGCTTCTCGGCGCATTCCGCGCCGAGATGGACGCCGAAGCGATCCGCCGCCTCGCCGGGTCGCCCGACGTGGCCCGCCTCTGGCTCGACGATCGCCTCTCGCAGACCTTCGCCGCTTCCGCCTCGGAACCGGCGGACGCCCTCGCCGCGCCGGGCGTGCCCGCGCCCCCGGCGACGACCGGCGCGCGCGCCCTCGCCTGGCATCTCCCCAAGATCGGCGCCGATGACGCCTGGACGGCCGGCTATGACGGGAGCGGCATTCTCGTCGGGCACCTCGACACCGGCGTCGCCTACGACCACCCGGACCTCGCGGGACAAATGTGGAACGGCGGCGCCTCCTATCCCCATCACGGCTGGGACGCCGCGGACGACGACAACGACCCCTACGACGGCGACTCCCCCGACTACCACGGAACGCACACCGCCGGCCTCGTCGTCGGCGACGGGACGATGGGGACCGCCACCGGCGCCGCGCCGGGCGCGACGATCATGGCGCTCCGCTGCGTTCCCGGCTCCTACGACGATCTGGTCGAGTCGCTGGAGTTCGGCTTCGAGCACGGGGCTCAGCTCTTCACCTTTTCCGCCGGTTGGATGCAAGCGCCGGAAGACGTGCGCGAAGCGAGCCGGCACAACGCCGAGGTTCTCCAGGCCGCGGGCATCCTCTGGATCGCCGCCGCCGGAAACGGCGACAACGTGGGCGGCCACTACGCCGCTCCCTACGACATCGCCGATCCGGGCGACTGCCCCAACCCCTACTACGGCGCGGCGGGGCGCTCCGGCGTGATCACCGTCGGCGCCACGACGTCGATGAACGGCGTCTACGCCTACTCCAGCTACGGCCCGACGGAATGGGACTTCACCACCGCCGAGAGCGAATACGACGACTACCCCTGGCCGCCGGGACTGATGAAGCCGGACATCGCCGCGCCGGGCGTGAACGTGACGAGCACCACGCCGCCGAACACGTACATCGCATACGAAGGCACCAGCATGGCGACTCCCCTCGTGGCGGGCGCCTGCGCGATCCTTCTGCAGGCGGCGCCGGCGTCGATGCCGGAGGAGATCGCCGAGGCGATCGAGACGGGCGCACTCGACCTGACCGCCTCCCCCGCCTCGCCGGGCCGGGACAACTACACCGGCGCGGGACTTCTGGACATCCCCGCCTCGCTGGACGGTCTCCCGACGGCGACGACGGAATTCATTTATGTGTGCAACGACGGGGCGCTCCCCCTCGTGGTGGACACGGTTTCCTGGAACGCCGCGTGGCTCACCGTGAGCCCCGCCGCGGGCGGGCGGGTCGATCCGGGCGATTCCCTCCGTTTCGCCTGCCGGATCGAGCCGGCGGGCCTCGGCTACGGCGTCCACGCCGACGAGGCGCTCTTCGCGGGGAACGATCCCGCTTCGCCGCGCGCGCTCCCGGTTACGCTCGTGATCGGCGACGCCACGCGCGTCGGCGGGTCACCCGCACCGCGGCCGCCGTCCGCGTCTCTTCGAAACACGCCCAACCCCTTCAACCCGCGCACGGTGATCCGCTTCGACAATCCGGTCCGCGGGCGGGTGAGGCTCACGCTCTACACCGCCTCCGGACGGGAGGTCCGCCGCCTCGTCGACGGCACGATGGACGCGGGGAGCCATGAAGCGGTTTGGGACGGCCGGGACGACGGGGGCCGGTCCCTCGCGAGCGGTGTTTATCTCGCCCGCCTCGAAACGGCGGAAGGGGAAACGCGCGCCCGAAAGATGACCCTGGTGAGATAACTGGTGAGATAAATAAACAAGGGGCGGTGACCGCTCTTCCCGCGACCGGGAAAACCGAGACCGCCCCCATGACCACAAAAAAGAACGCCGGACGGGGGGAGCTCGTCCGGCGTTCGGCGTGACGGGCGACCGAGCCCGCCGCGATGTTTCGTTAGTCCCGGACGCCGACCACACCGCTCCCGGTGAAAGGCTCGCCGTCCACGGTCAGGCCGATGAGGGTCAGCGTGGCCTCGGGCGGCGACACGAGCGCTTCGATCTCGTTCTCGTCGAACTTGGCGACCAGGTTCCCGCGGGCGTCCGCCTTCGTGTAGAGCGCCGGAACGCCGGAGAGCTCGACCGAGAAAGTGTCGACGCGGCTGAGGGGAATGTCCGCGTGCACGGTGATCTCGCCCCCCTGCACGGTGTCCAGCTGCAGCACCGACGGGGCGATCCGAATCGTGACATCCGTCGCGCTTCCCCTGCCGATCGCGGAACCGCTGATGACGAGAGCGAGCACCAGAACGAGGCCGCCGACGATCCTGTTCGTGTTCTTCATTTTTTTATCTTCTCCTTGGGTAGAAGTGTCGGGTCGCGCGGATCGAGAGGGGGGCGCCCCCGCTTGCGCTTTTCCTGCCTGTATCCCCTCACGAGAGCCGCGCTTCCCGTTGTTGATCTTCAAGGAGAGCAACGCCCGTGCCAGAACCGTGCGCGCGGGAGTGCGGCGCTAACTACCATTCAAGCAATGTGTTGTGGGTTGGTGTTCGGTGGGGCGCCCGCGCCGCCGCCGCACAATTCCGTACGAAGGGGGTTCGGGATGAACGAATTGGAGCGGTAAGGGGGGGGCGGGCGGGTGCGCCGCGCAATCACTCACGCCGCCGCCGCGCCGGGGTCAGTTGAAGAGGATGATGATGAAGTCGCCGTCCCGGACGACGTACTCCTTCCCCTCGGTCCGGATCTTCCCCTTCTCCCGCGCCCCTTTCTCGCCGCCGAGGGCGATGAGGTCGTCCACGGGGATCACCTCGGCGCGGATGAATCCCTTCTCCATGTCGGAGTGGATTTTTCCCGCCGCGACCGGGGCGTGGCTCCCGCGGCGCACGGTCCATGCGTGACAGTCCCTCTCGCCGCCGGTGAAGAAGGAGATCAGGTCGAGCGAGTCGAAGGCGGCCCGTATGAAGCGTTCCCTTCCGCCCCCCTCGATGTCGAAGCTCTCGTAGAACTCGGCCCTCTCCTCCTCCGCCAGGTCGAGCACCTCCCGTTCGAGGAGCGCGTTCATCGAGAGGAGGGGGGCGCCCATGTGCTCGGCGCGCGCGCGGAGCGCTTCCGGCTCCTCCGGTGACGCGCCGTCGCCGGTGTTGCGCAGAAGGATCATCGCCTTCCGGGTGAGGAAGCCGTAATTGGAGATCGTCTTCTCCTCGTCCCGGGTGAGGTCGAGGGAATAGAGGCGCCGCTCCGATTCGAGGCAGTCGCGGGCGCGCGCGAAGAGGTCGTACTCGCGTTGCTTGGCCGGGTCGCCCCCCTTCTTCTCTTTCTCGAGGCGCTCCAGCTTCTTCTCCACCGTGGCGAGGTCGGCCACGATCAGATCGGAGCGGATTTCATCGAGGTCGGCGAGGGGGTCGACGCGGCCGCCCGGCGCCGGGACGATCTCCGACTCGAAATCGCGGAGGACGAGCACCAGGGCGTCCGCGTCCCGGAGATGGGGAAGAAGCTCCTCGGCGCGCTCGCCGGAACGGTCCGCGCCGGGGAGGCCGCCCGGATCGACGAAGGCGATCTCGACGGGGGTGATCTTCTTGGGGCGGTAGAAGGCGGCGAGGCGGTCCAGCCGGTCGTCGGGGACTTTCACCACCGCCAGGTTCGCCCGGCGCTTGCCGGAGCCGAAGGGGGTGGTGTCCGCCGTCCCTCCGGTCAACAGGTTGAAGAGGCTTGTCTTCCCGCTCGAGGGAAGGCCCAGAATACCGAGCTTCATGGCGCTTCGTCTCCTTATCCAGCGGGGAGTATAACGGAAAGCGAAGGGTCGGCGGAGGGTGGTGGGGAAAAAAATGAAGCCCGGACGACGGCAGAAGGATGAAGGTGGAGAAGATAGCCATCGTCCGGGCGTGGAATCGTCTCACGACGATTCTCCCTAAGTATCGTTCCCGGCCGCCATTCCTTTAGGGGGAAACGGGGGGGAAGAGCGCCGCCGGTTGCGCCGCCCCTCCCCCGGGGGGTAAGATCGGGTTTACGGAGCGAGAACGGCAATCTTTCCCGCATAGAAAAGGAGTATCCCCATGATGGAAAAGGTCATCCGTCACCTGGAGGACGGCAGGCAGCGGGCGGTGGACGAGCTGATCGAATGGCTGAAGATACCGAGCGTTTCGGCCGCCACGGAGCACAAGGGGGACATCCGGAAGGCCGCCGAGTGGCTCCGGGACAAGCTGATCGCCGCCGGCGTGCAGGCGGAGCTGAAGGAGACGAAGGGGAACCCGGTGGTTTGCGGCCAGCGACTCGACGCGCCGGGCGCGCCGACGGTGCTGGTCTACGGCCATTACGACGTGCAGCCCCCGGATCCGCTGGACGAGTGGAAGAGCCCCCCCTTCGAGCCGGTCGTCCGGGAGGGGAAGGTCTACGCCCGCGGCGCTTCCGACGACAAGGGGCAGCTCTTCACGCACGTCAAGGCGGTGGAGGCGTGGCTCGCCGAGGCGGGCTCGCTCCCGATCAACATGAAGTTCATCTTCGAGGGGGAGGAGGAGGTCAGCTCGGTCAGCCTCCCCGGTTTCCTCGAGGAGAACAAGGAGATGCTCGCCTGCGACGTGGTCCTCATCTCGGACAGCGGGCAGTACGGACCGGGGATGCCGGCGATCACTTACGGTCTGAAGGGTCTCACCTATCTGGAGATCCGGATCGAGGGGCCCTCGGCGGACCTGCACTCGGGGAGTTTCGGCGGCACGGTGGCGAACCCGGTGAATGAACTCGCGCGGATCATCGGCAGCATGCACGACGACGACTATAAGGTCGCCATCCCCGGTTTCTACGACGACGTGGTGGACGTGCGGGGTTGGGAGAGGACCGCCTTCGCCGAGCTTCCCTTCGACGAGGAGGAATACCGGGAGATAACCGGGTCCCCGGCCCTGGCTGGCGAGGAGGGGTACACCACGCTGGAGCGGCGTTGGGCGCGCCCCACGCTGGACGTGAACGGGATCTGGGGAGGCTATCAGGGGGAAGGGGCGAAGACGATCATTCCCGCGCGGGCCGGCGCGAAGGTGAGCATGCGGCTCGTGCCGAAACAGGACCCGGAGAGGATCACGAAGCTCTTCGAGGACTACGTTCGCTCCATCGCCCCCGATTCGGTGCGCGTCGAGGTGGTTCCCATGCACGGCGGCAAGCCCTTCCTGCTCGACCCCAAGTCGGTCTATTTCGAGAAGGCGGCGGAGGCGCTGGAGCTGGGCTTCGGCGTGAAACCGGTGTTCATTCGCGAGGGGGGATCGATCCCGATCACCCAGACGTTCCAGGAGATCCTCGGCGCGGACTCTCTCCTCCTCGGATGGGGGCAGGACGACGACCGCATCCACTCGCCGAACGAGAAGTTCGATCTGGGAGACTTTCACCGGGGCGCGCTGGCGAGCGCGCATCTGATCGGGCTTTTGGGGGTGAAGTAAACGGCTGAAGGATCGAAAACGGAAACGCACGTAAGGCGCCACGGGTCCCGGTCCGTGGCGCCTTATTAGCATCGCTATCGGTATCGAAATCGAAATCGAAATCTAGTTTCCCTTCCCCCGCCGGCCTTCCCTTCGGGGCACGGTCCGGATGCTTCCGCATCCTCCCTCTTCTCGCTCGCCGACCCACCTTCGCCCGCCCCGTTAAAGCTCGACAGATTCATTTCTCCACTCGACGGAGGCGGGCTCCGGTGGGTGCCCGGCGAGTCGAGACGGCCCCGAGAGGGAGCCCGGCGGCGGAAGGGGGCGACTCGTGCCGTTTCATTCCGTACGCGTCCCCGTGCTCGAAGCGCGATCGAAGTCCAAATCATTTTCTCCCTCTCCCGCTTGCGGGAGAGGGTGGGGGT
>JAFGGD010000024.1 GCA_016930695.1 Candidatus Eisenbacteria bacterium | reverse complement strand
GAACCCACCCAGGGGGCGGCACGCCCCGGACTCCGAGAGGGATTACCCGTCCGTCCTCCTTCCCACACCGTGCCCCGAAGGGAGACCGGTGGGGGAAGAGAATGAATCGATACCGATTCCAAGCGCCCCGGATTCCGAGAGGGATTACCCGTCCGTCCCTCTCCCGCCACCGTGCCCCGAAGGGAGAGCCGGGGGTGGAAGGGAATAAATCGATACCGATGCCGATAGCGATTACAGAAATCCGGTACCGATAGACGAACCGGGATTCCCCACCGTTGTCTCCCACGATTCCCTTGTCTCTCCCCTCTCACGCGCCGCATACTGGTACCGGCCCGCGAAGCAGGAACGACCCCGCGCGTAACGAACAAGGAGAATCCCATGGCCCTCTTGATTTCCCGCGCCGACGTCGCCTCGGTGCTCACCATGAAAGAGTGCATCTCGATGGTGGAGGACGCGTTCGCCCAGCTCGCCCGGGGCGAAACGGTCATGCCCCAGCGCGTCGCCTTCCGCGTCGAGAAGCACCACGGCCTCTTCCTCGGCATGCCCGCCTACATCGGCGGCGGGATGGACGCCCTCGGCCTCAAGGTGGTCACCGTCTATCCGGACAACCCCAAAAAACACAAGAAGCCGACCATCTTCGGCACGCTGATCCTTCTCGACCCCGAGACCGGCGAGTGCCGCGCGATCATGGACGCCGGCTATCTGACGGCGGTGCGAACCGGCGCCGCGAGCGGCGTGGCGACCAAGTACATGGCGCGGAAGAACGCCAAGACCTGCGCCCTCTTCGGCGCGGGCGTGCAGGCGCGCAAGCAGATCGAGGCGGTCCATCTGGTGCGCCCCCTGGACACGGTTTGGGTGATCGATCCCGACGACGACGCGCGGGATCGCTTCGCGAAAGAGATGGGGGACGAGATGGAGATCACCGTCGTCCCCACAAGCGACGTGGAGGCGGCCGTGCGGGCCGCGGACATCGTGGTCACCGCGTCGTCGTCGCCGACCCCCGTCTTCGACGGCGACTGGCTGAAGCCGGGGACACACATCAACAACATCGGCTCCCACTCGCCGGGAGCGCGCGAGCTGGACACGGCCACGGTGAAGCGATCGTACTATGTGGCGGACCTGAAAGAGGCGAGCCTCGCCGAAGCGGGGGACATCCTGATCCCCATTCAAGAGGGGGCGGTTACCGAAGATCACATCGTCGCCGGCCTCGGCGAAGTGGTGATCGGCGAGAAGCCGGGCCGCAAAAGCGAAGAGCAGATCACCCTCTTCAAGTCGTGCGGGCTCGCGATCCAGGACATCTCCTCGGCGATGGCTGTCTACAAGGCGGCGGTGGAGAAGGGTGTGGGGACGGAGATCCAATTGTCTTGAAGCAGGAAGGTCCGACGGCCGAAAAGGGAGAGGCCGCCGCCCCGAAAGCGGCGGCTTTTTTCGAGGCGAAAGCGGGGCCTTACTTCTTCTTCCCCCGCGGGGGCCGGACCGTGCGCCGCATGATCGGACGCGTGGGGGAGCGGCGGGCGACCTCGCGGAAGCCGGCGGCGCGGTAGGCCGCGGCGGGGCCGTGATAGGCGAAGGCGTCCGGCATCCTCCCCTCCTTCGGCTCGATCGCGTACCCCTCGACGATCCGCCCCCCCTTTTCGCGTGCGTAGTCGACCGCTCCCTTCAGGAGAGCCACGGCGATCCCTCTCCCGCGGTGCTCCTTGGCGACGAAGAGGCAGACCACCGACCAGACAGGTCGTGCGTCGACCGGCGCGAGGATCTTCGACCTCGACAGACGGGGAAACTCCTCGCGGGGCGCCACGGAAACCCACCCGACCGGCTCGCCGTCCCGATAGGCGAGAAGGCCGGGGACGCGTCCGGCGTCCACGATCCTCTTCATCGCCCGGCGGTTCCCCTCCCCCTTCTTCTCCTCGAACTCCTTCGCCGAGAGCCGCCACCACATACACCAACACCCGCCGCACGCGCCCCGCGCGCCGAAGAGGCGGGTGAAATCGGACCAGCGCTCTTTATTCAAGGGATGAATGGAATGAGCCGCGCCCGTCGGCAAAGGAGATCTCCTCTCCGTCCCCCGGCTTACACGTCCAGGCGCTGCACTTCGATCCCCGCCCCCTCGAGGATGTCGAGGGCGTCGCGCTTGCGGTAGTCGTGGGCGTAGTAGACCTTTCGGACACCACCCAGGTTGATGAGGCGCTTGGCGCACATGACGCAGGGAAGATGCGTGACGAGGACGATCTTGGCGGTCCCCCGCGGCTCCGTGCAGTTGATCACCGCGTTCTCTTCGCTGTGAAGGCAGCCGCAGTTCCCCGGCTCGTCCCGGTCGCAGCTGTTGGGGAGGCCGGAGGCGTTTCCGTTGTAGCCGACCGCCAGGATCCGGCGGTAGTCGGCGCTGGCGATCACCGTCCCCACCTGGAGCCGCCGGCAGGTGCTCCGGCGGGCGAGCTGGAAAGCCATCTGCATGTAGATCTCGGGGAAGCCGGGGCGGTGCTCCGCCGCGGCCTTCTCCTTCGCCCCGGCGGAGCGCTCCCGGTCGTCCTTCTCCATCGCTTCTCCCATGAAGATTATTCGCCTTCCACCGGCGCGGATTCCGCCGCCGCCGGCGTGTCCGCCGGGATCGGCTCGATCAGTTCGTCCGTCTGCCGGAAGATCGCCGCGACGCGCGACGACGGCACGAGAAAGAGAACGCCGTCGCCGTTCCTCTCGACGAAGACGCCCCCCCCCCCTTCCTTCTCCGCCCCCACGGCGAGGGTTTTCTCCGATCCGTCGGTGAACGTCAGCGTGACCAGGGCGCGCGGATCTTCCAGCCCGGCTGCCGCCCGCTCCTCCTCGGCACCGAAGTCGCTCGCCGTCAGCCTCGTGAAGCCGCGGGCGAGCCCCTCCACCAAAGGTCCCTGCGGCCGGTACCCATCGGGCTCCAGCACCGCCCACCCCTCGTCGCCGCGGTTTTCGAAGAGGAGCGATTCCTCGCCGCGTTCGATCCGCAGGCGGGCGAGGTTCTCCCTGTCGAAGTCGAAGATCTGCTTGTCCCGCCAGGTTCGGTTCCCTCGATCGAAAAGGGCGCGAATCGACTGCGGGTGCAGGTAGACCTCCTCGTCGCCGGCGGCGCGGACGTAATTACTGGAGAAATCGGGGCCGCTCTTGCCGAGAAAGAAACGGGCCGCCGCCGCCCCCCCGGACTCGAGGACCACCTCCACCCCCTTCGCGGAGTCCACCTCGAAGATCTCGTGCTTCGACGGGCGCCGGGATGTGAGCGACGCGGCGGAAAGCTCCGCCGCCGCTTCGAGCAGGCGCGACACCGCTTCGGGATCGGCGGGGAAGTCCTCTTCCGTCGAAACGAGCCACTCGCCCCCTTCGCCCCGCGTCATCTCCGCGCGGTTCTCGCCGGCGCGGATCGCGATCCGGTCCACCGAAGCCGTGTCCAGGCCGGGGAAGAGATACACCTCCCCCACCTCCGGCGCGGGACCGCGGCCGGCGTTGCGGCCGAGAAGGATGACGATCAACACGAGAACGATCAGAACGGCCGCCAGCGCGATCGGGTTCTTGTTTCTCATTCGGACGCCTCCATCGCGGCGAGCGCCTCCGCCCGCAGGTTGCGGCGTCGGATCCAGCGAGCGAGCCCGAACAGGACCACCAGGATCGGCACGCCGAACGTGGTGAGGAACCGCGCGATCGTCTTCCCCCGCTCGCTCATCTCGCGAAGCGGGCGGTCCGAGACCCCCCGGGAGCGAATGGCGATCAGCTCGTCGCCGAAGCTGAGCCAATCGACGGCGTTCTGCAGAAGAACCAGGTTCGCTCGGAATTGGTTGGTCATGTCGTCGAGGATCATGTTCCCCGAGCCGAAGACCACCACCCGCGTCGTGTCGCTCGACTCGATGATCGATCGATCCTGCGGCGGCGGCGCGATCGTCGGATCGCTCCCATCCTCCCGATCGGCCGGGAGCGGCGGAATCTCTTTACCAGCGAAGAAACCGGGGAAGACGCCCGTCGCCGCCACGGCGAGAGGGAGCCTCGCCCCCGGCTCCCGCGGAGCGTCGGCGAAACGCTGCTGCGGGTTCAGGTCGTACTCGCCGGCCCGGGTCCAGGCGTAAGAGCTCGACCAGAGAAGCGTATCCAGCGCGATCCCCTCCGGCGGAGTCTCCGCGGCCGCTACCGTCCCCGCCCAGGGGAGCACGATGCCGCCGAGCTGGTTCACGATCGGGTTCGCCGGGTTCACGTTCTCACCGCGCACGTTCAGCCAAAAGGGGTAGGGGAGGGTGAATGTGAGATAGCCCTGGTTGAAGGCGGCGTGCTGGTTGTCCCGCGGGTCGAGCACCACGTTCTCCCCCAGCCGCACCCCCCAGCGGGCGAGCATCTCCTCCATCCCGGAGAGACGCGGCGTCGCGCGGATCGAACCGGCGGTGAGACGGATCGGATCGTAGAAGAGAAGAAGGGAACCGCCGGCCATCACGAATTGGTCGATCTCGAAGAGCGTTCGGTCGGAGAGCGCGTCCGGCTGCACGACCAGAAGAGCGCCCGCCTCCGCGGGAACCGGCTCCCCGCCTGCGGGATCGTAGGGGAGCACGCGGTAACGCTCGGCGAGCGCTTGGCGCGCGTTGGCGAGCCCCTCCTCCAGAGTCGGCTCCACGCCGTCCCCTTGGAGAACCGCCACGGTCTCCTCCTCGTCGCGGAACACCTTCAGAATCGCCGCGGTCAGGTCGTACTCCAGGTTCTCGACGCTCTCCACCACCGGGATCGTCTCGCTCCGGTCCTCGTACAACACCGCCACGCCGAGGTAGGCGTTCACCGCCTGCATCTGGTCCTTCTCGATGATCTGCAGCTGCACCTGCGGAATGCCGAGGAAGCGCACGCGGCTCTCCGTCTCCGGGTTCTCCGCCGGATCCTCCCACTCCACGAGCAGGTTGCCGCCGCTGTAGGTCCCGTACTCGGCGAGCATGTCCCGCACCTCCTGGTTCAGCGTCATCAGGTAGGTGGGTAGTTCGCGGCTGAAATACACCTTCACGGTCACCACGTCGTCCAGATCCTTCAGGATCTTCTTGGTCGACGAAGAGAGCGTGTAGCGCCTGTCCTCGGTCAGGTCGATCCGGAAGAACCGGCGTTGGGAGATCAGGTTCACCGCGACCAACGCGGCCAGCACGATCGCGACGAGCAACAGCGAATTGGTTCCCCGCGTGCTTCGTTTGGCGGTCATGATCCGATCACTTCCATTTCCGGGATTCCAGCGCCCGGACGTTGAGATAAAGGAAAAAGGCGATCACCGAGACATAATAGACCACGTCTCGGGAATCGATCACGCCCCGGCCCACCGACTCGTAGTGGGCGCCCATCCCGATGAACTTGAGGATCGACACCAGGGAGCGGGGCGCGTTGTACAGCACGAACTCCTCGCCGACCACGAAGAGGAGGAAGATCAGCGTCACGCCGATGATGAAGGCGATGATCTGGTTCTCGGTAAGGCCGCTCACGAAGAGCCCGACGGCCAGGAAGGAGGCGCCGAGCAGCAACGCCCCCACGTAGCCCCCCCAGATCGGCCCCGGATCGGGCGAGCCGAGGACCGCGGTCAGCGCCGGGACCGAAAAGGAGAGGAGGAGCGTCAGGGCGAGAAAGAGAAGGCTCGCCAGGTATTTACCGAGCACCACCTCGTGGTCCCGAACCGGCAGCGTCATCAAAAGCTCGATGGTCCCGAGCTTCTTCTCCTCCGCCCAGAGCCGCATGGTGACGGCGGGGATGAAGAAGAGAAGCAGCCAGGGGAGGATGCCGAACCACCCCCGCATGTTCGCCTGGTTCACCAGGAAGAAGCCCCGCAGGAAGAGCCAGGAGGAGAGAACCAGGAAGAAGGTGATGTAGATGTACGCCACCGGAGAGTCGAAGTAACTGCGGAATTCTTTACGTATTATGGTACCCACGTTGCTCACGACCGTTCTCCCTTGGTCAGCCGGCGGAAGACGTCCTCGAGGGTGACCGACTCGGGACGCAGCTCCGCCAGGCTCCAGCCGTTCTCCACGGCGAGCCGGAAGACGCGCTCGCCGACGTCCCGCGCCCCGCGCCCGCTGAGCACGAACCGGTGCAGTCCGTCGCCCGCCGTTCCGGCGTAGCGCGACTCGGCGAGGAAGTCCGCCGCGGCGAGGCGGGACTCCACCTCCTCCCGACCGGCGGCGCGCACCGTCACGTGCATCCGCCCCCCCTCCTGAGTCCGCGTGGAGAGTTCCTCCGGCGTGCCGCTGGCGACGAGGATCCCCTCGTTGATGATGAGTACGCGGTCACAGGTGGCGGAGACCTCCGGCAGGATGTGGGTGGAGAGGATCACCGTCTTTTCCCGGCCCAGCTCGCGGATCAGCTCCCGGATCTCCATGATCTGGTTCGGGTCGAGCCCGCTCGTCGGCTCGTCGAGGATCAGGATGTCCGGGTCGTGGATCATCGCCTGGGCGAGGCCGACCCTTTGGCGGTACCCTTTGGAGAGATGGTGGATCACGCGGCCCACCACCTTCTCGAGGCCGCACACCTTCACCATCCTGTCGATCCGGCCGCCGGTCTCCGTCCGCGGGATCCCGCGGACGTCGGCGACGAAGCGGAGGAAGTCGACCACCTCCATGTCGCCGTAGAGGGGGGCGCTTTCCGGCAGATAGCCGACGCGCCGCCGCACCTCGAGGGAGTCCTCGAGAAGATCGTGTCCGGCCACCCGGGCGGAGCCTTCGGTCGGTGGAATGTACCCGGTCAAGATCCGCATGGTCGTGGTCTTGCCCGCGCCATTCGGCCCGAGGAAGCCGAGAACCTCCCCGCGGGCCACGTCGAAAGAGACGTCCCGCACCGCCACCGTGGCGCCGAAACGCTTGGAAAGATTCCTGACCTGGATCATCGCCTTCCCGTTTCGTTGTGCCGGTTGACTGTTCGCGCGCGGAAGCCCTTGGTTCCGCGTCTCATGTGGACCCTGAACGCAGAAAGTACATTGTATGCGCCGTCTCCACCGCGTCCAAGTTTTTTTTCGAAGCCCGTGAGGGGCTCCGGAAAAGAATTACACCGGAGGAGCGGCCCGGGTTCCCGCCGCTTGTGGCCTTTCTCCCCTCTCCTTATAATGCGGTTCGATTCGAAGGAGCGCGGCGGCCGCGGAGAGAGGGCGCGTGAACGGAGAGAAGCGATACGACGCGGTGGTGATCGGCGCGGGGCCGGCGGGCTCGACGGCGGCGCTCCGCGTCGCCGAGGCGGGCCTCGGCGTGCTGCTCGTCGAAAAAAGGGAGCGGGTCGGCAGCCCGGTGCGATGCGCGGAGGCGACCGGCCACCGGGGAGAGTTGGAGCGGTTCTTCCCGGTGCGGGAGGAGTGGATCACCGGGCCGATCGACGGCGGGCGGTTCATCAGCCCCGGCGGGACGGCCATCGAGAAGAGGGCGCCCGGAATCGGCGTGATGCTCGACCGGGAGCGCTTCGACGCCGGCGCCGCGTGCGCGGCGGCCGAGGCGGGGGCGCAGCTGCGGACCGGGTGCGCGGCGACCGGGCTCCTTCGCGGCTCCGGAGGCGCCGTGGAAGGGGTGCGTCTCCGCGAGGAGGGCCGGGAGTGGACGGCCCGCTGCCGGGTCGTCGTCGCCGCCGACGGGATCGAAGCGCTGGCGGGACGCTGGGCGGGACTCGCCCCGCGGTGGACCGCCGCCGAGCTGTTCAGCTGCGCCGAGGCGCGCATTCGGACCGCGCGGCGGCGGCCCGACGGAATGCTCGAGTTCCGCTTCGGGAATGAGATCGCCCCGGGCGGCTACGCATGGGCTTTCCCGCGAGCGGACGGGATTTGGAACGTCGGCCTCGGCGTGGAGACCGCGCGCGCGGGAGGCATCCACGCCTCGGCATGGCTGGAGCGCTATCTGGAGCGTTTCGAGCCGGGGGCGGAGATCGTCGGGCGGGTCGCCGGCGCCGCCTGCCGGGCCCGCTCTCTCCGGCGGATCAGCGGAAACGGGACCCTTCTCGCCGGGGACGCGGCGCGCCAGGGGAACCCCCTCACGGGCGGGGGGATCATGAACGCCCTGGAGGCGGGGGATTTGGCCGGGCGGACCGCCGCGCGCGCGCTCGAGGGGAAGGACGGCGATCCGGAGGCGGTCTTGGCGGAGTACGACCGCGCCTGGGCGCGCACGGCCGGCCGTTTGAACGACCGGTACCTCCGCCTCGCCGACGTCTTTTATCGATACGACGACGCCATGCTGGAAAAAGTCTGGATGGGGATGGCGCGGATCTTCCGGGACCGCGAACGCGGGACCGGACGGCTTCGATTGGCCGCCGACCTTCTCCGTCTTCCCGGCTCCTTCCTATCGGCCTGCCTGCCGATCCTCCGTGTGAGCCGAAACATGAGGAGGCTCTTTTGACCGGTACCGGCGCCGAGGCGGCGAACGCATATCTCCGAATCGACGGGGGGCTCTGCCTCTCCTGCGCGGCCTGCGTCGCGGTCTGCCCGACCGAAGCCCTTCTTCTGGAAAGGCTCGTTCTGCGTTATGATCCCGCGGCGTGCGTCCGTTGCGGCGAGTGCGCCGCCGTCTGTCCCGTCGCGGCCATCCGCATCGCCGCGCCGGACCGGGAGTCGCCATGAGCCGGAGTAAAACCCTCGCCGATTGGGGCGGCTACGCCACGAGCCAGTACGTGGCGCGCTTCGCCACCATGATCCGGGGCTTCGTGATCGCCCGGCTCCTCGGACCGGAGGAGTACGGCAACTGGGTCGCCCTCCTCGTGATCTATCAGATGGGCGCCTACGTGCACCTCGGCATCCTGAACGGGATGGACCGCGAGATCCCCTTCTGGCTCGGCCGGGAGAACCGGGAGCGCGCCTGGGGATTCCGGGACGCGGGATTCACCGCCGTGACCGGGCTGTCGGCTTTGCTCGTTCTCGCGCTGATCGCCGTCGATCTCGTCGGCTGGAAAGGGTACACCTCCGTCACCCGTCTCGCCCTCCCTCTGGCGGGCGTCGCCGTGCTCCTCCAAAACCAGGTCTTCCTCCACTACAACATCTTCCGCTCCACCCAGAGGATCGGACCGGTTTCGCAAGGGTGGGCGCTGCAGGGAATCCTCGATCTCGCGCTCTCCGTGCCGGCGGCGATCTTCTACGGCGTCCACGGCCTCTTCGTGGCGCTGGTGATCACCAACCTCTCCGTGGTCGCCTTTCTCCGAATCCGTTCGGATTGGTCCTTCCGCCTTCGAGCCTCCCTCGGGGACTGGAAAAGGCTTCTCGTGCGGGGGGGGCCGGTGCTCGCCTACCTCTTCATGGAGGTGCTCCTCCGCCAGGTGGACAAGTTCGTCATCATCGCCTTCCTGAGCCGGGAGCAACTCGGCTTCTACGGCATCGCCTTCACCGTAGCGAGCATGCTCCGCTACATCACCAGCTCGGCCAGCTTCACCCTCTTTCCCAATTTTCTCGCCAAGTTCGGCGAGACCGGCGAGATCTCCTCCCTGGCGAGAACGCTTAAGGAACCAACCTTCGCCTTCTCGATCTTCATCCCCGTCTTCCTCGGACTGGTGATGCTTTGGATCCACATCCCGGTGGTCTTCCTCCTCCCCAAGTTTCTCCCCGGCCTCTCGGCGATGCGGATTCTCGTTTGCGGCGCCGTATTTTTCTCCCTCGCCTCTCTCTCCTCCTACTTCCTGATCACGGTGAACCGCACCCGCGTGCTCCTGCTCGGCGGCGCCGCGATCGTGATCCTCGAGGCGGCGCTGAACACTCTCTTCATCCGCCTCGGTTACGGCATCCACGGCGTCGCCCTCGGCTCGGCGACATGCCAGTTCCTCTACGGGACGATCCTCCTCGCCTACGCCTTCCATCTGCTGCCGGAGGGGGAGAGGAGCGTCCTCTGGATGGTGGGGAAGACCTACCTCCCCACGATCTACACCGCCGCCGCCATCGTCCTCCTCTTCCTCCTCCTGCCGATCCGGGAGGAGACGCTCCGCGGCCACCTCTTCTGGGGGACGGTTCGGGGGGCGATCCTCCTCGCCGTCACCTCCCCCTTCTGGATTCTCCTTCAGAGAAGAACCGGTGTCTTCACGCTCGCATGGGACCTCGTAACTAGAAAACCAAAAGACAGTTAGCTGCATTTCGCTCCGTGGTGCCGAGCCCTTTTCTTGGCGTTCGTCCGGGATTCGGGTTACCTCTCGGGGAGACCGCGAAGGGGGAAACACCCGTTCGGGACCAAGGAGCCGTTCCCGTTCCGCGAGGTGGAGAGAAAGACCCCGCCGATTCGTGGTAGAATAGAGAAAGATCGCGCCTCTCCACACCCGGTCACCCGAGGAAACAATGCGACGCCTCATCCCGATTCTGCTTATCGCCGCCGCCGCGCCCCTCTTCGCCGCCACCCCCTCCCCTGAGGATTGGCGAAACCAGACGATCTACCAGATCGTGACGGACCGCTTCTTCGACGGCGATCCGTCCAACAACGCCGTGGAGGGAAACTACGATCCCGCGGACGGCTACAAGATCCACGGCGGCGATTGGTCCGGGATCGAGCAGAAGCTCGACTACATCCGCGGCATGGGGGTGACGGCGCTCTGGATCTCGCCGGTGCAGCAGAACGCCTGGGCGGAATACCACGGGTACTCCATCAAGGACTTCCGCACCATGGCCCCCCATTTCGGGGGGATGGCCGATCTTCGCTCGCTCATCGACGCGCTTCACGCACGGGGCATGTACGCCATACTCGACGTGATCGCCAACCACGGCGGAGACCTGGTCGACTCCAACGATCCTTCCTACCCCGATTTTCATTACCCGGGCGACTACACGCTCCGCTGGCGCTCGCCGACGAACCGCCCGGCGCCCCCCTTCGACAATCTCTCCTGGTACCACAACAACGGCCAGACGCAGGACTGGGTGGACCCCGACCAGATCCTCGGCGAGCTTTGGGGGCTGGACGACTACAAGACCGAGGAACCGGCGGTGCGGGACGCGCTGATCGACGCGCACACCTGGTTGATCGACACGACCGACGCGGACGGCTTCCGCATCGACACGGTGAAACACGTGGAGTTCGATTTCTGGCAGGAGTGGGGGCCGGCGATCCGCGCCTACGCCGATTCGATCGGTAAGGAGGACTTCTTCCAGTTCGGCGAGATCTTCGACGGTTCCTCCTGGAATAACGGGCGCTACACCGGAACCCAGGCGGGCGGTCCCTTCGCCCTCGAGTCCACCCTCTGGTACCCGATGTACTTCGGCGCGCGGTGGGTGTTCCGGGACGGCGGCGCGACGGAGGTCCTCTCGGGCGTCTACGCCGACTCCGTTTACTACGACCCGACGGCCCGCAACCGGCTGGTGACCTTCATCGCCAACCACGACAACGCCCGCTTCATGGGATACGGCTCCAACGCGGACCACGACGAGGCGAAGGCGAAGCTCGCCCAGGCGTGGATGCACACATCCCTCGGCGTCCCCTGCGTCTATTACGGCGCCGAGCAGGAATACGACGGCGGCGGCGACCCCTACTGCCGCGAGGACATGTGGGACGGCGCATGGGACTTCGGCCCCTCCGAGGGGGACCACTTCGATCAGACCACCCCCCTCTACCGGTGGATCCGCCGGCTGAACGGGCTGAGGCGGGATTTCCCCGCCCTCCGCCTGGGCGCGCAATCGGAGAAGGCGAGCGCCTCCGACGCGGGGCTCTACGCCTACGAGAGGATCTTGCCGGGTGAAACGACCGTTCTCGTCGCTTTCAACACGAAGGAAAAGGCGGACACCCTCGTCATCGACCCGAGCCTCCCCGGCGGCGTGGTTTACGATCTCCTCTCGGACAGGAGCTTCACGATCCCCGCGGGCGGGACGACGGATATCGTCGTCGGCGGCTTGTCGGCGATCGCCCTCGCGGCGGAGGCGCCCGATCCGGCGCCGTGGATCGAGACGGTCTGGCCCCCCCACGACGGCGTCCTCCCGGCTCCGGGTGCGCCGATCCGGATCCTCTTCGACCGCGAGATGGACCGGTCCTCGGTGGAAGCGAATTTGGCCCTCACCCCCTCCTTCGCCTGCAGTGCCGCCTGGTTCGGCCGCACTCTCTTCCTTTACCCGGAAAGCGATCTCTCCGTTGGGCAGACGTACGCCGTCTCGGTCGGGGCGGGAGCGCGGGCGACGAACGGCGACAGCCTGGGCGCGGCGTTCTCCTTCTTCTTCGCCGTCTCCTCGGCGGGCGGGGGCGCGATCACCGTGCCCGCGGAGTACGCCGTCCTGACGCAAGGCGACGGCGACCTCGACAGACCGATCTCGCTGGAGCGCGTTGCCGACGGAAACCCGCGGGCGGGGAGGCTCCTCCTCGGCGACACCGGTTGGGACCGTGTCTACCTCTGGCACGACCGCGGCTTCGTCGAAACCGTCCTCGCCGACTCCCTCCTCGGACGGCCCGACGCCCTCGCCTCGGACGGACCGGCGGGCGCCTTCGGCGGCGATCTTCTCGTGGCGGACCCCGCGGCTCTTCTCCGTTTCCGCATGGAGGGCGCGGCGGCGGGGCGGCTGGAGAGGCTCGCCTCTTGGCCGGAGTCGGGCGGATACTGGACGGTCGCCGTGGACCGAGGCGGCGCATTCGGCGGCCGCGTCGCCATGGGACACCCGAACGGCGGTTCCGTTTGGACGGCGGACTCGAACGGCGCGGTGTCGCTTCTCGCCTCCGGCCTCGGCTCGGTGACCGGACTCGCCTTCGGCGAAGGGGGCGACTTCGGGCGAGACCTCTACGCCGTGGACGGAGCCGGGACGATTTACCGGATCGACTCCACCGGCGCGAAAACGATCCTCGCGAACGATCCCTCCCTTCTCGGCGGCGCGACCTCGCCCGCCCTCGACCACCTGGGCGGTTTCGGTCGTTTTCTTTATGTGGTCAACGTCGACGACCAGACGATCGTGCGCGTCGAACCGGGCGGAGGGACCTCCCTCTTCGCCTCCGGTTTCTCCGGTTTCGAAGGAGGGGACGCGCTCGCCTTCGACGGCTGGGGGGATCTGGTCGCGGTGGAGTCCGGCGCCTCCGGCGAGAAGCGGATCACCCGGATCGTCTCCCTGCTCGCCGAAACGGAGTTGCCCGGCGACCCGGATCCGCCGGCGCGCTACGGCTTCCTTCTCGGACCGAACCGTCCGAATCCGTTTAACCCTTCGACGAGGATTCCCTTCTCCCTCGCCGAGGCGGGCCGCGCGGAGCTGACCGTGCACGATCTGCGCGGGCGGCTGACGGCGGTTCTCTTCGACGGCGATCTCGACGCGGGCCCCCACGAGGCGATCTGGGACGGCACGAACCGAAGCGGCGACGACGCCCCATCGGGCCTCTACTTCGTTCGACTCCGTTCCGGCGTTCGCTCCGACGCCCGGCGCGTCCTGCTGTTGCGCTGACGCCCCGAGGGGAGTGCGCGAATCCTTCCCCGCCCATCCTTGCCGCCCGGATCGAATCCCGATAGAATCGACGGGCCGGCCGGCGCGCCGCGCGGCGGAGGCGGGAGGGATTCTCCGTGACCGAGAGAAACGCACGCGCCCGAACGATGTGGAACGCCGCGCTGGTGACTCTGGCGGCGATCCTCACCTACGCGAACACCCTGGGGAACGGGTTCGTCTGGACGGACCACAGGGAGATCGAGGACGGATACGCGATCCTCCAATCCGGCGGGGAGGCGATCCACGCCTTCTCCCGGCCGCTTTGGGCGTTCACCGGAACGCCGATGCCGGACGGGGGAGGATACTACCGTCCCTTCACGGCGATCTCTTACACCATCGATCACGCCCTCTTCGGCGGGAACCCGGCCGGGTACCACGCCGTCAACGTTTTGCTGCACGGCGCGGTCACGCTTCTCCTCTTCCTTCTGCTCCAGCGCCTTTTTCCGGTCCGACGCGTTCCTCTGCTGGCGTCCCTCCTCTTCGCCGTCCATCCGATCCACACCGAGGCGGTGGCGTGGATCGGCGGCCGACCGGGCCTGCTGGCCGCCGCGGGGATGCTTCTCTCCCTCAACCTCTATCTCCGCTCCTCCCGCAAACCGATCTGGCTCGCCGGGAGCCTCGCCGCGTTTCTCTTCGCCCTCGGGTCGAAGGAGAGCGCCGCCACGCTCCCCCTCCTCGTGCTGCTCGTCCGCCGGCAGGACCGGCGCGAGGGAGAACCCTTCCTCACACCGTGGAAGGAGCCCCTCTTCTTCGTCCTTCTCGCCCTGTACCTGCTCGTCCGGCGGATCGCGCTCGGGTCGCTCGGCGCGGGGGTCGCCGGGACGATCGAACCGATCTACCTCCTTCCCACCGTGCTCCGCGTGCTCGGCGGATACCTGCGCCTCCTTCTCCTCCCCTTCCCTCTGCACACCAACGACGCGGTGCGCCTCTCCGATTTCCCCCTCGACCCGCGCGCCTTCCTGGCGCTGCTCGCCCTTTCCGGCGCGCTGTTCGGCTTCATCCGGCTCGGCCGGGGACGGCGGGAGACCGGTTTCGGCCTCCTCTGGATGGCGATCACCATCCTCCCCTTCTTGAATCTGATTCCGCTCCTCCACTTCCGCGCCGAGCGGATGCTCTATCTCCCCTCTGTGGGCTTCCTCGTCGCCGTCGCGGTCCTGCTCGATCTGCACGGCGGGCGAATCCTGGGACGGCGGGAGCGCTTCGGCATGACGCCCGGAGAGTTGACGACCGTCCTTCTCGCGTTACTCCTCGCCGCGGGCGCTCTCGCCCGGAACCGCACCTGGCGGGACGACCGGACCCTCTTCACCGATACGCTCGCCAAGAACGAATACGCGCCGGAAGCGATGTACGAGTTCGGCCGCGAGGCTTACGTCCACGGGGCTTACGAGGAAGCTCTGCGTCTGACCCGGGCCTCCCTTGCGCTTCGACCGGGATGGGCCGCTTACCTGCCGATCCCGTGGGCGTGGAACAACGTGGGTTACGCCGAATACAAGCTCGGCCGCTACGAAGACGCGGACCGGGCCTTCCGTGAATCGCTCCGGCTCTTCCGTGGGATGGACAAGGCCGCCTTCGGCCTGGCTCTTACCCGGTCCGCTTTGGGCCGGCATGAAGAGGCGGTCGAGCTGTACGGCGCCCTCGTCAGGCGCGATCCGGAACAGAACGACGCCCGTTATAATCTGGCCTTGGAATACGAATCGCTCGATTCTCTGGACAGGGCGGAAGAGACCTACCGGGAGACGATCCGGCGCGATCCCCAACGAAAAGCGGCCCACATGAACCTCGGCTCTCTTCTCGCCCGGCGCGGCGCGTTCGCGGAGGCGCTCCGTTTCTATCGGAACGCCCTCGAAATCGCGCCGATGGACCCGGTGATCCACTACAACGTGGGGCTGCTCTTCGCGAGCGCGGGAAACAGGGAGGGGGCGGAGAAGGCGCTGCGCAACGCGTTAGAGCTCGATCCGGGATACGAAGACGCGGAGACCCTTCTCGATGAGATTCTCGCCGCGGGCGCCGATTCGGCCGGCGCCGGGGAACCTTGATCCCCATTCGTCCTCTTTTGCGCTGATCGCGACGGAACAGCGAAAATCGAAGAGTTCCTCCCCGGCCGTTAGAGGGTGCGCGAAATAGAAGCCCCTACCCCTAGCCAGCTTCGGTTCCTGCGGCTATATTGATTTTGATCGAACGAGAACGAATAGGAAGGACGGCGTGCCGAGCCGCGGCCAAGTCGCCGAAAGAGGGCTGAATCATGCCCCACCTACGGCAAGCCGTTCTTCTTTTTTTTATGCCGCCTCCTCTTGTCGCTCTACTTTTTTCCGGGTATATTGAGCATGCTTCCGGGACGGGAGGTCACCAGGAGGCGACGACCGACTTCGAGGTTCATCCGCGCCACGGTAGCTGATATCCGGCACGGAACCGCAGGACTCGAAGCCGACCGATTCGCCGGCCGACTCCCGTCCCCTCTTTGTTTTGGGATCGGGGGGTCGGTTCTACTGCGGAGCCGGCTTGCGGGCTGCGAGAACCGTTCTCCTTCGCCCGTTTCCTCATCGTGGCTAAGGCCACAATTCCGGGAACGGGCTCGTCCGAACGGTCCTCTCGCCTCGCAAACCGGCTCCTCGTCACGAACCGACCCCCCGACCCCAAAACCCTCCCGGGAAAAAGGGAAAAGCAAAAACAACAAAAAAGCGAAACCGTGCGCACGAGTGGTCCGACCACGGAAACTCGCGGAGGAGGCGACTCGTCCGGAACACCCTCTCGCCTCATGGGACACGCTCTCGTCACGAACCGACCCCCCGACCCCAAAACCCTCCCGGGAAAAAGGGAAAAGCAAAAACAACAAAAAAGCGAAACCG